>DTXE01000001.1 GCA_012962595.1 Syntrophaceae bacterium
GTCAGGGTGGGGGATTTGGCTGAGGTTTACGAGACCCACCCGGAGGAGAGGGCGAGATCGAGGATAAACCTGAAGCCAGCGGTGTTGCTCATGGTGCTCAAGGAGCCCGAGGCGAACACGGTGAGGGTGGCCGACAGGCTGAGGAGGGCAGCGATGGAGTTGGACCGAAAGTTGCCCGAGGTCAGGTTGGTAAACCTCATGGATCCCGGGAGGTTCATCAAGGCGGCGATAAAGCGGATAGGGACGAGCATAGCGATAGGGTTTATCTTGGCGGTGCTGGTGCTACTTTACCTTCTTCAGGACTTTAGGCCGACTTTGGCCATTTCCTCGGTGAATTTATAGGAGATTATGGCCTTTTTTGAAAGAATTTTTTCAATAGTTGGTCTTTTCACACACTCTATTCTTTGCTCCTTTCCCAAATGATCTATCAATGTATCCCACATCTCGCCCCGGAGATAACCTATGTCTTCCTTACTGTGGATACCAAAGGGCAACACACAAACCCTATTGGGTTCTTCGGCCATAGAGCACACTGGAAATAGCTCAAAAAGGAACAAGAGGCAAGAAGTAACAAGCAAGAAATAGTACTTGCCCCTTGTCTGCCTCCCAGATTGCGGGCAAGCATCCTGCATCTGGCATGTTGCATCTGGCATCTGTGACACCTAGTTCTCTGGCCAGGCTTTGCCATCCATAAGTCTCACACGTCTTCCCATTTTATGGGCCAGTTCCCAGTTATGGGTTACTACTATCAAGGTCACACCGTCTTCTTCATTGATTTTGAGAAGGAGCTCATGGATCTGGTCGCCTGTTTGTCTATCTAAATTGCCGGTGGGCTCATCTGCCAGGAGCACCTCAGGTTTAAAAACCAAAGACCTGGCTACTGCCACCCTTTGCTGTTCACCACCAGAGAGTTCTCCTATCCTGTGACGAAGCCTATCCTTAAGTCCTACCTTACAAAGTATCTCCTGGGCCTTAAGCCTTGCATCCCTTTCTCTGATATTGCCGATTAACATAGGAATCATCACATTTTCAAGGGCGTTAAATTCGGGTAAAAGATGGTGGAATTGAAATACAAAGCCTATCTTTCTATTGCGGAAATGAGCCAATTCCTCGCTACTTAATAGGAATACATCCCTGCCCTGATAAAAAATGGTGCCCTGGGTGGGTCGCTCCAAGGTTCCCATAATATGTAAAAGTGTGGATTTACCTACACCTGAAGCACCCACCACGGCCACTGTTTCCCCCTTCTTTACGCTAAAATTAAGACCCTTCAGAACCTCCACTTTGTGTCCATCGGTAAAAAACGTTTTATAGAGGTCCCTGGCTTCTATTAAGGTATTTGGCTCTCTACTACTCATACCTAAGGGCCTCGGCCGGGTCCAACCTTGAAGCCTGCCAAGATGGATATAAGGTAGCAAGTAAGCTTATTATAATGGCAGATAGTACAATTATTGTTATATCCGTCCCATCCACTTTCACGGGAAGTGTGGTGATGTAATAGACGTCACTTGGTAATTGGGTGAAAGGTAGTGGATGTCTTTTTTGGATTTCACAAAGTCCTACACCACATACAAGGCCCAAAAGTGTTCCCATCACACCTATTATAAAACCTTGAAACACAAATATCTTCATAATACACCTTTCCGTGGCTCCCATAGATTTGAGAATTGCGATATCTCCCGTCTTCTCGGTTACCATCATAATCAGAGTGCTCACGATACCAAAAGCAGCTACCAGTACAATAAGAGTGAGAATGATGAACATGACCATCTTTTCCAGCTTTAACGCAGAAAAGAAACTTCTATGCATCTGCATCCAATCTCTGGCCCAATAGGGAGGACCCAATTTTTTTATTATCTCTCTGGCAACCATACCAGCATGATAGATATCGGTTACCCTTATCTCAATATGAGTAACTGCATTTTCCATTTTCAGGAGATTTTGAGCAGCCTTTAACGGAATATAGGAAAAGGCGGCGTTATATTCATACATGCCACAGTCGAATATACCGGTGACTTTAAAGGTCTTCATTTTAGGGATTTTGCCCATGGGGGTTGTGATTCCTAAGGGACATATGACATTAACCTCATCATCCAAAATGACCCCTAAATTTCTTGCCAGTTCATGACCTAAAATGATACCCGGTTTGGCAAGCGTGGGGTTTTCCAAAACCTCTAGGCTCCCTTCTTTAAGATTTAAAACTGTCAGGAATTCCTTATCTATCAGGCTCAAGTCAATCCCGTTTAGCACTGAACCAGAAGCCTCTGTTCCATGACTGAGCATAACTTGCCTGGAGATAACAGGTGATGCGGATTTAACACCCTCACAACCCATTATTTCATTTATAATATGTTCATAATTCCTTATCTTTTCCCAGTTATTAGAAAGTATAATGTGGGATTTTATTCCTACAATTTTGGTTTTGAGTTCCTGGTGGAATCCCGTCATAACTGCCAAAACCACTATTAAGGCCATTACCCCCAGGGTTATACCAGCTATGGCAATAAATGTTATGAGTGATAAAAGGGCTTGTTTTCGTTTTGCCCTTAAGTACCTCAGGGCAACCATGAGTTCAAAGGTCATATATTTTTTTAATCTTTACCTTTCCAGTTTTAGCTGAGGGAATAATATCACATCCCGGATGGAGGGAGAATCAGTAAAAACCATGACTAATCGGTCTATCCCTATGCCCTCACCCGCGGTGGGGGGCATTCCATACTCCAAGGCTTTAATGAAGTCGTCATCCACAAATATGGCCTCTTCATCCACCAATTCTCGACATTTAAGCTGCTCAAGAAATCTCTCCTTTTGCTCAATGGGATCATTCAATTCCGAAAAACCATTGGCTATCTCTTTACCTCCTATGAACAACTCAAAACGGTCAGTAATCTCAGGATTTTCATCGTTTCTTCTGGCCAAGGGAGAGGTCTCTACCGGGTATCCTGTTATAAAGGTAGGCTGAACAAGCTTGGACTCTACCAAGGCATCAAACAGCTTGGTTAGGATTTTCCCCAATCTACCCTCTTTAACAGGAATCCCCAGCGATTCTGCCAGAGACAGGGCTTGAGGTGTATCCTTTAAGACAGAGGGATCCACCCCACCTAACTTTATTAAGGCCTCATTAAATCTATACCTCTTCCAAGGAGGGGTAAGGTCTATACTGTTACCTTGGTACGAAATATTTAAGGTGCCTAGCACCTTTTGAGCAATAGAGGTAAGTAATCTTTCTGTAAGCACCATTAGGTCTTCATAAGTGGCATAGGCCTGATAAAATTCTAGCATGGTAAATTCAGGATTATGTTCACTGGATAACCCCTCATTTCTAAAACTCCGGTTGATTTCAAAAATCTTCTCAAAACCTCCTATTACCAGACGTTTCAGATAAAGCTCTGGAGCGATCCTTAAATAAAGATCCATGCCTAATGCATGGTGGTGGGTTTTAAATGGCCTGGCGATGGCTCCTCCAGGAATGGGTTGCATCATTGGGGTCTCTACCTCAAGAAATCCCTCATCTTGTAAAAATTGCTTTATGCTGGCAATAAGTTTTATCCTTTTTTTAAATACCTCCCTGGTCTTGGCATTCATAACCAGATCAAGATACCTTTGTCGATATCTTAACTCTATATCTTGTAGGCCATGAAATTTCTCTGGAAGAGGTCTTAAGGATTTGGTTAGCAGTTGTAACTCCTTGACTAAAAGGGTGAGCTCACCAGTTTTTGTACGGAATATATGACCTTTGAGCCCTATAATATCACCTATGTCCAGTTTCTTAAATATCTTGTAAACATCCTTTCCTACAACATCCCGTTTTATATAGGCCTGTAGTCTTCCAGTTCCATCTTGGAAATGAATAAATGTGGCCTTTCCAAAGTCTCTAATGGCCATGATACGGCCTGCAGTAATTAGAAGTTCATGGGTATCCTCAAGGTCTTCCGTCTTTTTATCACCAAATCTCTCTATAATCTCATTCACACTATTTTTGACCTTAAAGGTGTTTGGGTATAGAGGAACATGCATCTTCTTTAACTCATGGGCCTTTTCTTTCCTTTTAAGGATTAACTGACTGATCTCTCCCATATAAATACTACCTTTAAGGCACTTTTAACTGACAGTCAAGGTAGACTTCCGGTGGAAGTATATGATTTAATCCATAAATCTTCAAGAGATTTTGTCCCGGAGTTTCTCATCTTGTCCAATATATCCTGAGGTGAATTTTTAAGGAAACTCCATATCTTGATGCGTTTCATCCAGTTGGGATGGGCCTTTTTGAAGGCTAGGAATAGATCAGTGAGGATAGAATTTCTAAAACTTAAATTCCCCAATACCTGCTAGCGAAAAGGTTAGCATAAACCTTTGGTCATTGTATTCGTCTATGTAATGTAAGTTTATCCCCCAACATTGGGCCTTGTAACTTAAACCAAATCGGGTTTCTACATTCCTATCTGCGGTCAAAGAGCGTCTATGTCCCCCAAAAAGAGATAGGGTGTCTGAAATCCTTAAGATACCATCAACGTTGAATTCTTTTACATGGCTGCCATCTCCATAGCTAAAATCCTGGTGGATTGGACTCCCTGGATGAACTTTGATTTTATAGCTTCCATTTTCGTATCTATAATCCAGGTTAAGCGAATCACCTCGCCTATCGAGAAGGTGGGTTCTTACATTGTAACTAGTGAGCTTGTTGTCATAAGGTGACCAAGAGGCATCTAAATCAAAAACTATATTATGAGTGAGTGGGGTAAATTCTAGCTCACCCACAATGTCTGAGAAGGAGCGGTCTAAAAACATCCTGTTTATGTCAAAGCCCTGACTAAAAGAAACCCTCAGAAATTCCTGGTAATTAACTTGATGTTCCCGGTCTACTGCCTTTCCGATAAGGTAATTGGTGATGGAGTATCGGATTATATTTCTCCTAGTTACACCATCTTCCTCATCAAATTGGGGGAGCGTTTGCGGATTTCTGTCGAAGGTATATTCATATATAACCTTTGGCTGTATGACATGTCTAAACTTCCGCATCTGTTTCCCCTTTATATTGAAGATTCGAGAAAAATTGGTGGAAAGCTCACATCTCAGATCAAACTGCTCCCTGGACTTAAAATCATTATTAGTGCCTTCTTCATCCACAATATATACCGTTTCTCTAAAACCCACTGATGGTATAAAATTTAAATAATTACCATATCTTAATGGCAAATTTAGCCTAGGATGAATATTTAGGCGATGACCGGTAGTACCCACATTTCGCCAGTAATTGGTATAGGAACAGTTGAGTTCTGCCAATAGGGGACTATTAAAAATACGCTGCTTGGTTCGATTAAGTTCTATGAAGGGAAGTTTATGTAAGGTAAATTCATTTTGACTTTTGTCTAAATTCTGATTGTATCTACACTCACCATTAAGGCTGAATTTCTTCCAGATCTTGTTCAAGCTTATGGCTGATTTCCGGATGAAAGAGGTTTCTTCATCCAATCCCCTTCCAAATTGCTCCAAAAAATCCTTTTGACTGGTATCGAATGCACTATAACTACGTCTGAATTCTCGCAGGTAATCCTCATCACTAAGTAAATCCAGATCAACTTTTAAGGCTGAACCTCCAGGCAAAGCCTGGTTAAACTTACCCCGAACCCACCACCTATTTTTATTTGTCCGTATAAACCCATCTTGGGCAAACTCGCTTCCATCCTTTTTGTCCCTGAGAAAGTCAAATTTTATGTTGCCTTTGGATTCTCTATTCAGTATGTAGCGGTATTCTATACCCTCCATAAACCCCCGTTTGCTCATGTAATGTTGATAAAAGGTGGCGTCATTGTTCTCATTAACAGCCCAGTAGAAAGGAACATCAAGCCCAAAACCATCTCGATCAGATTGATTATACCTTGGTATCAAAAATCCTGTCTTTCGTTTTCTTTTGCTAATAGGGAACATGAAGTAAGGGACGTACATAAAGGGAAGGGATTTTACATGAAATGTAGCATGTTTAACCCGTGCATATCCTCCTATAGTCACCTCAATGTCTTTTGCCACAAGCTTCCAGGGAGGTGTCTTACTATCACATGTGGTAATACTTCCATTAGTGATATGATAGGTATCTTCTCCCGTCTTTTCTATAGTATCACCATATAGATAGATATTGTCCTTTATGAAGGATATCTTTCCACCTTGAATCTTCCCCGTTCCATCTCCAAAGTGAAGCTTCACCGCCTCTCCTGTCAGGGTACCTTCTTTGGTTTCGAATCTTACATTGCCCTTAGCCTCTACCTCTTTGGTAGCGGTATTTATAGCAATATAATCTGCTGTTAACTGCTCGTCTTTATTGATGATTTCGACGTCTCCCTCTAAAATAAGGAGTTCTTTGGTATAGGTTAACCGGTCAGATGTAACCTTCCAGGGACCGTTGATAAAATCCCTTCCTAAACCCTTTGCATCCGAAACAAGGGGATAGAATAGGATCCCCATGCAGAAACTCAGAAACAGAAACCTCTTTACGAACATGGAAGCCACCAATTTCCTTTAAACATGGCAACCTAGCATAAATTGGTTTATATTTCAAACCCCTTTCAATTCCAGCGATTCCTGACTTTCAGCCTTATCAGATATTTTCTGGCCTCGCCCACGGTGTAAAGAGAACCGGTTATGCATATCAAGTCATGCTCATGTGCCATAGAGAGTGCTAACTTAACAGCCTCATCCACTGATTGGTTAATTATCATATCTTTTTGATAGAAAGCCCCTAATTCATAGAGATAGTGTGGATCGGCTGCGCGTTCATAAGCAGGTTTGGTCAGAATCACTTTATCCGCTATGGGAATCAACCTTTTGAACATACCCTTGATATCCTTGTCTCTCATGATGCCCATAACTAAGATCAGGCTATGGAAAGAAAATTCATTCAAAAGTGCCTGCCTTAAGCAAGTAGCTGCCACAGGGTTATGAGCTCCATCTAAAACCACAGTAGGGTTCTCTCCAATCACCTCCAACCTCCCAGGCCAGTTGACCTCCTTTAAGCCCTGGTATATAGCGGACTCTGGCACCTCATAGCCTTTTCGGATAAGTATCTCAACGGCCCCAAGTGCTGTAACTCCATTTACCACTTGGTGTTCTCCTTTTAGGCCTACTTCCAGATTAAAAAGTTGCCTATCCATGCCAAGATAGTGGAATCTATTATTTTTATTATTAACCCTTCTTTTACGTATATCCTCACCCACCCGAAATAGAGGAGAACTATTTTTCTTACAACATCCTTTAATGACCGCAAGCACATTTGGTTTTCTCTCTGCAGTTATTACCTCGATTCCTCTTTTGATTATACCGGCCTTTTCATTAGTTATGGCTTTCAGGGTATTGCCAAGATAATCCTTATGCTCAAGGGAAACATTAGAAATTATGGTGACTAAAGGTGTAACCACATTGGTTGCATCCAGTCTTCCACCCATACCTGTTTCTAGAATAGCTATATCCACACTGCTTTTGGCAAAATGCAACATGGCCATAGCGGTGGTAAATTCGAAAAAGGTCGGGGATGTATGGGTATCGATTTTAGTTTTTATCTCCTCAACAAGTCTGATAACCTCTATTTTTGAAATGGGTTTTTCATTTAGTTTGATACGCTCTCGGAAACTCACAAGATGAGGGGATGTGTAAAGGCCAACTTTATAGCCCGCCTTAATCAGGATGGATGAAAGCATAGCGGCGATGGAGCCTTTGCCATTAGTTCCAGCGATATGGACAGTCCTCACATGCTCATGGGGATTATCAAGATGTTTCAAAATGCTCAAGATGTTTTTTAGTCCCAGCTTAATCCCGAATTTCTGAAGGTCATATAGGTAATTAACTGAATTTAGGTAAGAGTTCATGCGACTCTATTTGGTAATTCAATCCGTTTGAAATTTCAAGCGAATTTGTATACTAACTATGAGGTTGGCTCAGCATCTGTCTGGGTAGGAGAATGATTTTACTGAGTAAGGTAAATATTCATTATTTTTGATATAAATTATTGTAGGTTAAAAAGGGCAAAATGTCATAAATGAAAAAGAAGGTGTCCTTATGTCGAGCCAAATCCTACAGTGGGTTATTTTTAACATTTTCGTGCTTGCAATGCTAGCCCTGGATCTGGGAGTTTTTCATCGCAAGGCTCATGTCATTAAGTTTAAAGAAGCCCTGGCGTGGAGTGCCATCTGGATTGCACTGGCCCTTATTTTCAATGTAGGAATCTACTTCTGGCGCGGACCAGAGACGGCTCTCGAATTCCTGACCGGCTACCTGATCGAGAAGTCTCTCAGCGTAGACAACCTTTTTGTCTTTTTGCTGATCTTCTCCTACTTTGGTATGCCCCCCCTTTACCAGCATAAGGTTCTATTTTGGGGCATTCTAGGAGCACTGATCATGCGGGCGATTTTCATCGCCACGGGTGTGACGCTAATCCGGAAGTTCCACTGGGTCATCTATATCTTCGGAGTATTCCTGATTCTGACCGGCATCAGAATAGCCTTGCAGAAAGACAAAGAAATTCATCCAGAAAGAAATCCGGTGCTCAGGCTCCTTCGCCGATTTATGCCTATCACCGAACGGTATGAAGATGGCAGGTTCCTTGTAAAGAGAGAGGGGCAATACCTCGCCACACCGCTGTTGATTGTGCTACTGGTTGTTGAAACTACGGACATCATCTTTGCAGTGGATTCCATTCCTGCCATCCTTGCCATCACCTTGGACCCATTCATTGTATACACTTCTAATGTGTTTGCTATCCTAGGGTTACGTGCGCTCTATTTCGCATTGGCGGGAATTATGCAACTGTTTCACCGCCTCCATTATGGGCTTGCTGTCATCCTTGTCTTTGTGGGAATTAAAATGATACTTGCCGACATCTACAAGATTCCGGTTGGCGTTGCTTTGGGTGTGGTAGCCAGTATATTACTTATTTCCGTGATAGCCTCCATTGCTCGACCGCGCAAGATAGAGACCACAGCACCACCCGATCCCAAAGACAAGGAAGGGAGTTAGGCTTAACCTTCACCACTTAACTCTAATTTATGACCGCTTACCAAATGTCTTTCACGTTAGCCACTTTCTCCTGGTAGCATGATTTAAAAAGTTGTAAAATAAACAAAAGTTACCGCCATGTACACAGATTTGAGCACCCAAATTGGAGAAAAGATAATGGTATTTACCTTGGATCGAGAATAGGGTAATGAAAAAAGAATTGACATCCAATGCCAAGATAGATATTTTTCTATTTAGAAGGCAGACGGTAAAAAAGGAGCCTCGAAAGAGGAGCCAGTTTTAAGGTAGGCCAGCATAAACCAAGAGTTTATGCTGGCCCTTTTATTTGTTTGAGAGTGGCTCTTCCTTAAGGAGAAGGTCATGGCCATTGGTGCAGTAATGGTAGTAGGTGGTGGTATCAGTGGCATACAGGCCGCCTTAGATTTGGCTAGTTCAGGATTTAAGGTATACCTGGTAGAGAAAGGACCGGCCATCGGTGGAAAGATGGCCCAACTGGATAAGACCTTTCCCACTAATGATTGCTCCATGTGTATCCTTTCCCCTAAATTCCTGGAATGTGAACGTAATCCAAACATAGAAATATTAACCTTTACCCAAGTTGTAAAGGTTGAAGGTAAAGCAGGTCGCTTCAACATCCACCTACTAAAGAAACCACGTTATATAGATGAGGAATTATGTAATAACTGTGGCCTATGCATGGAGTATTGTATTCTGAAGATTCCTGATGCCTATAACCTGAACCTTTCAACTACCCACTGCCTCCATATGCATTTCCCACAGGCTATACCCGCTCAGCCATTTATAGATCCTAAATGTTTATTTCTCACCTTGACAGAGTGTAGGATATGTCCCACTCTCTGCCTAAGGAAGGCTATCAATCTACATCAAAAAGAAAGGATGCTAGAAGTTGAGGTAGGGGCTGTTATATTGGCTCCAGGATATGAGATATTTGATCCTATCAATAACCAATATGGTTACGGCAGATTTGAAAATGTTATAACAAGTCTTGAATTTGAAAGAATCCTTTCAGCCTCAGGTCCTTCTAACGGCCAAATATATAGACCATCGGATAGAAAAGAACCACAAAAGATAGCCTGGATTCAATGTGTAGGATCTAGGGATTTATCCATTGGGCGAGGATATTGTTCTTCGGTTTGCTGCATGTATGCCACCAAGCAGGCATTCATCGCTAAAGGACATTTAAAGCACATGCAACCCACCATATTTTATATGGATCTCAGAGCATATGGCAAGGATTTCCACAAATATTATGAGCTGGCAAAGACCCATGGAGTCCGTTATATCCGGACTAAAGTGGCTTCTATAAATGAGATGAAAAACAGCAAAAATCTCCGGTTAGGATATATCCTTGAGGACGAGCGCTTTACAGAGGAGGAATTTGACCTAGTGGTGCTTTCAGTAGGATTAAGCCCTTCAAAGGAACTTTGGGACCTGTCTAGAAGATTTTCTATAAGATTGAATGAGTATAAGTTTATAGAGACCTTACCTTTATCCCCTGTTTCTACCACCAGGACTGGAATCTATGCCTGTGGTGTAGCCACAGGCCCTAAAGATATCCCGAAATCCGTTATAGAGGCCAGCGCAGCTGCCTCTCAGGCGGCAGCACTTATTTCCTCCACCCGCTTCACTCAGATTAAAAAGGTAGAGGCAATACCAGAAACCGATGTTCGTGATAAAGAGCCTAGGATTGGAGTCTTTATATGTAATTGTGGTGCCAATATCGCCAGTGTGGTTGATGTAAAAGAGGTAGCTTCATACATCCAAACCCTTCCCAATGTGATTTATGCCACAGATAGCTTGTTTGCATGTTCCCAGGACAACCAAGAGATTATAAAAGAGAAGATAAAGGAATACCATCTAAACAGGATTGTAGTTGCGGGTTGTACCCCTAGAACCCATGCATCTATATTTCAGCAAACTCTTGAGCAAGCGGGATTGAATCCTTTTCTGTTTGAGATGGCTAATATTAGGGAACACTGCTCATGGGTCCACCAAAACTATCCGGCCAGGGCTACTGAAAAGGCTAAGGATTTAGTAAGGATGGCTCTTGCTAACTCCAGATTACTAGAACCTTTGGACCGGAGATACATCAAGCCTAGACATTCAGGGCTTATAATCGGAGGGGGTCTTGCCGGACTAGTTAGCGCCCTTAATTTGGCTGAGCAGGGTTTTGAGGTGCATCTAGTAGAAAAGACAGATAAGTTAGGAGGCAGGGCTAAAGGGATGTATCATACCTTAGAAGGCTTTGATATGCAGAACTACCTAAAAAGATTGATAAATAAAGTAATTAAGCACCCGGCTATTCATGTCTATACCCATGCCACTGTGAAAAAGGTATCTGGCTCTGTGGGTAACTTTAAAACCCAAATAGAGTTAAAGGACTGGGAGATAAAAGAGATTGGTTCTGGAATCATTATAGTGGCTACTGGAGCCCAAGAACTCAAACCTAAGGAATATCATTATGGCCAGAATCCAAATGTCCTTACCCTATGGGACCTAGAAGATGTGCTTAATAGGGAAGACAATCCATTATCCCAGGTCAAAAATCTGGTGATAATTCAATGTGTAGGTTCAAGAAATAAGGAAAGACCCTACTGCAGCCAAGATTGCTGTAGCCAAGCAATAAAGTGTGCCTTAAGAATTAAAGAGCTGAGTCCTGAGGTTAATATCTTCATCCTTTACCAAGACATTATGACTTATGGCTTTAAAGAAGATTATTACTTTCGGGCTGCTAAGGCCAATGTTACTTTCATTCGTTACAATCCGGATCATCCACCCCAAGTTTTTGAATCGGGTTCTAAAATTACGGTCGTTTCTCTAGAGCCCGTATTGAATGAGACTATTCGATTAGAGGCGGATATATTGGTATTAAGCACTGCCATCATTCCTGGGGAGGATAATAAGCCCTTAGCCCAGACCCTCAAAGTACCTTTGAATAGAGAGGGTTTTTTTGCGGAGGCTCACGTGAAACTTCGTCCAGTTGAGTTCGCCACCGAAGGGATCTTCTTGGCTGGCCTCGCTCATTATCCCAAGCCAGTTGAAGAGATCATCTCCCAGGCTCAGGCAGCAGCTGCACGAGCAGCAACCGTCTTATCTAAGGAGTGTATTGAGATTGAGGCTGCTGTCTCAGAAGTTATAGATGATGTGTGCGATGGTTGTGGATATTGTGCCCCTACTTGCCCCTTCGAAGCCATAACCTTGTTGGAATATATAAAGAATGGTGAGATAAAGAGGACAGTAGATGTAAATGAGTCTAGATGTAAGGGATGTGGTATTTGTATGGCAACCTGTCCTAAAAGGGGTATTTACATTAAAGACTTTAGAATGCACCAGTTTGAGGCAATGATTGAAGCACTCTTGACAGATTGACATTTCATGTGAAAATAACTCCTCTTGTTTAAATTCCAAATCCCAAGCATCAAATCGCTCAATAGAGTTTTGTAGTCTAGCCGTTGTTTGCGTGAAGTGTTGGAGATTTTTTTCGATACTCTCATTTGCTTCAAC
>DTXE01000002.1 GCA_012962595.1 Syntrophaceae bacterium
AATCTCTTTAGATCTATATCCCTGACAAGGAATTTCTTTCACAATCTTATACGGGGTATGGATTATTCCAATAGGCTTTATAACGGCTTTATTTTTATTTTGATGACTCATACTTGAACCATCTCCACATACACTTATGCCTATGCCTTCTGTGGCCAAATCCTGGCCCGCCAGTTATTAAATTACCTTTTAGGAATAATCTGATTATCTCTTCCACCTGGCCGAATACCGAGGGGATAATCCTTATTCCATGGTTGGAAAGTCCATAGTAATCACGAGTACAGATATTACCACAAATAACTATGTCAGGCTTAAGATCATAAAGCCTGCCTATATGGCTCAAAGGGTGCCAGTGGCTGGTATCTACCTCATTTTTGTTGACTACCACCCCATTTTGAACATCTACTAACAATATCTTTTGAGAACAGTCAAACCTAGGTGATACCCGGGAGCCAAATATGGGTATGGCAAGCCTCATCTCTTTCTATGACTTAAAGCAGGGATCATGCCAAAAAGGTACATTTGGGAAGATAGGGCGGGTACTTAGTGGGAAAGGCATCTGTAGAAGTGATTAGGTAAATTGGGATGATGAAATAGTTGAACATAAGGCTACCATTGCAATACAAGGGTTGCAATAATGCAATTATTTCTTAACATTTCTAACTAATGGATTCCATATTTCTTCATCTTGCGCCAGAGTGTGCTTTTATCAATACCTAGCTCCTTTGCAGTCCTACCACGATGTCCAAAATATTTTTCAAGGGTTTCCCTAATAATCTTGATCTCATTTTCTCTTAAACGCTCTTCAGCCGAGGCAACCCTTTTTTTCTCGGCTTTCTGCACAAATTCCTTTGGAAGACTATCCCTTTCTATGATAGCACCTCGGCACAGAACAAAGGCATGCTCTATAATGTTCTCAAGCTCTCTAATATTGCCAGGAAAATCATAACGCATGAGTAAATCCATCACATCTTGGGAGACCCTCTGAATCTTTTTCCCCATTTTTAGATTAAAGTGGTTAATAAAGTGCTCTATCAATAAAGGAATATCCTCTCTGCGCTGTGAGAGGGGAGGGAGTTCTATTTTTACTACATTTAATCGATAATAAAGGTCTTCTCTAAATCTACCTTCCTTCATTAATGCCAATAAGTCTTTATTGGTGGCTCCTATAATACGTACATTAGCCTTCCTGGGAGAGATGGCACCTAAGGGTTCATATTCCTTCTCCTGGAGCACGCGAAGCAACTTGGCCTGAAGGGTGAAAGGGATATCTCCCACTTCGTCCAAGAAAATGGTTCCACCCTCAGCGAGAGCAAAGCGTCCAGGTTTATCCTTTTTGGCATCGGTAAAGGCCCCCTTTACATATCCAAATAGCTCTGATTCTAAAAGTGTTTCTGGTAATGCTGCACAGTTAACCACTACATATGGTCTGCCTCTACGAGGGCTTAGATTATGGATAGCCTTGGCGAGCAGTTCCTTACCTGTACCGCTTTCCCCTTGGATAAGGACTGTGCTGTCGCTTTCTGCTATATCCGGAAGAATATCGAAAATTTTTTGGATTTGATGGTTCTTGCTAATGATATCCTCAAAGGTGTATTGTTTGGAGATTTCCTTTTTCAGGAGCTCGATCGCTGATAAATCCCTGAAGGTTTCAACCCCGCCCATTATACGACCCCTTTCATCCTTCAGTGCCGCTGTACTTATGCTAATGGGGATGAGTTTTCCATTTTTATTTAAAATGGTAATAGGGAGATCCATTATATTCTTATTGGTTTCAATAGTCTTCCGTAGAACACAGCCGGTCTGGCATATATCTGCATGGAACACCTCAAAACATTTCTTTCCCACGGCCCAGTTTTTGGGATAACCTGTGATCTTTTCGGCGGCCAAATTAAATGAGGTGATATTCCAGTCTCTATCTACTGTAAATACCCCTTCGGTAACACTATCAAGGATGGTTTGCAGAGATATACCTCTTTCCTTTTTGGGTGTCTTCTGTTTTCTTCCCTTTTTCACCTGAAAATAGCTCTAATTTGGAGGCAGGAGGATTTCTTTTTTGCTAGCTCCTTTTCTTTAAATT
>DTXE01000003.1 GCA_012962595.1 Syntrophaceae bacterium
ACCACGACCACCCATCCCATCCCCCTCTTTTGGTACGACATTGCTTTCATCGACACCTAGGTAGTTGGTGGTGAGGTACTCGTAAAAGTTTTCTGGAGTTGGTGGCCGATGAGTTCAAGAACCTTATGGATGAAATGAATTCTCTGAAAGAAGAATTAAGGAATAAGACCAGAGAGATTGAAGAGTATAAGGAGAGAGAAAAGGTTTTTAAAGATACCATAATAAATGCCCAAAAGATTATGGAAGAGATGAAAAGTAATGCAGAAAAGGAAGCCCATCTCTTAATCTCTGAGGCAGAGGTGAAGGCGGAGAAGATATTGAATAGTGCCCATAATAGGCTGGCACAGATACATGAAGATATTAGAGAGCTTAAGAGACAGCGGACTCAGTTTGAGACAAAATTGCGCTCCCTTATCGAATCTCATTTGAAACTGCTAGAAGTAGAAAAGACAGAGGGTGAAGAAGAATTTGAGGATAAATTGAAGTTTCTAAAAAAGGATTGACCGGTAATATCCTTGACATACCTTTGGTAATAGATGTAGTATACTTTCAAATATATATACAGAGTGGGGAGTTACATATGAGGCGATATGAGACTGTATTTGTTGTAAATTCAGACCTAAAACCTGATGAAATGGAAAATGTTTTTGAGAAATTTAAGGGGATTATTGCTCTGGGTAAAGGCCATATTATCAAATTCGACAAGTGGGGGATGAGAGATCTTGCTTACAGGGTGGGGAAGCATTTTAAGGGATATTATGTGTTGATGGATTTTGCTGGAGAAGCTAACATAGTGAAGGAACTAGAAAGAAATCTCAAGATAGATGATAGAATTATCAGATATCTAACCGTTAAGATATCAGATAAATTTGAGACTGTGCCACCGGAAGAGGAAGTGGCAGCCTAAAGCAGGAGAGGTATATATGCAGCATCTTAAGAAAAGGAAGGTCTTTTTTAGGAGAAAGGTCTGTAAGTTTTGTACCGACCAAAATGTAACCATCGATTATAAGGATCCAAAAAGTCTTCGTTTTTTCACCACAGAAAGGGGAAAGATAATTCCTAGGAGGATTTCTGGAACTTGTGCAAAGCATCAGCGTGCACTTACAACGGCTATAAAAAGGGCAAGGCAACTTGCCCTGCTTCCTTATACAACAACGGTTACCCGCCCCTAAAGTAAGGTAGCCTTTTGCCCACAAAAGTTAAATATATGGAGGAATAAATTGAAGGTAATTCTAAAGGAAGAAATCCCTTCCCTGGGAAAGGTGGGCGATATTGTGGAGGTGAGAAAGGGATACGCCAGAAATTTTCTCATACCTAAGAAGAAGGCATTGGAGGCCACAGAAAGAAACATAAAGACTCTTGAAATGGAGAAAATTCTGGCCAAGCTTAAGCTGGATAGGGAAAAGGCCAAGGCACAAAAGGTTGCAGAACAACTTCGAGGTATAACCTGTATTATAGAACAAAAGGTGGGAGAGGATGATAAGCTTTATGGCTCTGTAACTTCTATGGATGTGGTGAAAAAATTGGAGAGTCAGGGCATAAGTATTGATCGCAAGAAGATACATTTCTCTCAGCCTATAAAGCGGCTGGGTGATTTTACTATCACTATAAAACTTCACCCAGAAGTCACAGCAGATGTAACTGTCAGGGTAGTCAAAGCTTAAAGTAAAGAATCTTATGGATAGTGGAAAGATACCTCCTCAGAATATAGACGCCGAACAGGCGGTGTTGGGCGGTATATTGATAGATAGTGAAGCCATAACCAAGGTGCTGGAAATTCTTGATCCATCCGATTTTTATCGTGAGACGCATGGACAGATATTTTCTGCCATGATAGATCTTTTTGAGAAAAATGAGCCTGCAGATCTTGTTACGGTCACAAATATTCTTAGGAGTCAAGGCAGGCTAGATGGGGTGGGAGGAACCACGTATTTGGCCTCCTTGGCAGAATCTGCCCTTACTTCAGCCAATATCACCCACTATGCCAAAATTGTGCATGATAAGGCCACCCTAAGGAGGCTTATCGATAGAGCAACGGAGATTGTTTCCAAAAGCTATGAAGATCCCATAGATGTTGATGAAATGCTAGACGCTGCGGAACATTCCATTTTTGGAATTTCAGAAATGAGGATTAGGCCCTCCTTTTTTCCACTAAAAGAGGTGGTCAAGGACAGTGTTAAAACCATCGAGAAGTTGTATGATCGCGAAGAACTGGTCACCGGTGTACCTACAGGATTCTACGACATCGATAGTCTAACCGGTGGATTCCAGGCCTCTGACTTGATAATAATTGCAGGCCGCCCTAGCATGGGTAAAACGGCCTTTGCCCTTAACATTGCCCAATATGCTGCCACTGAAGCTGAGGTTCCTGTGGCCATCTTTTCTCTGGAAATGTCTAGGGAACATCTGGGCCTTAGGATGCTTAGTGCCTTAGCTAAAGTAGATGGTCACAGATTGAGAACTGGTCGTATCCGAGAGAGTGATTGGCCAAAATTGATACGTGCTGCAGGTATCCTCTCAGAAGCCCCTGTATACATAGATGATACCCCTGCCATATCTGTCCTAGAATTGAGGGCTAAGGCTAGAAGGCTCAAATCGGAAAAGAAAATAGGCATGGTGATTGTGGACTATTTGCAACTTATGAAGGGAAGAGGAACATCAGATACTAGGGAGCGTGAGATATCTGAAATTTCCAGATCTTTAAAGGCCCTGGCAAAGGAATTAAATATTCCTGTAGTGGCCCTTTCTCAACTTAGTAGGAGGGTTGAAGAAAGACATCCTCATAGGCCGCAATTAGCAGATCTAAGGGAGTCAGGTGCTATCGAGCAGGATGCAGACGTTATCATCTTTATATATCGGGATGAGGTGTATAACCCGGAGAGTGTGGACAAGAATCAAGCCGAAATCATCATTGGTAAACAGAGGAATGGCCCCACAGGAATCAGAAAACTTGTTTTCCTTAAAGAATATACCTCTTTTGAGAATCCGGTGCTTGAGAAGGATGTGGGAAAGA
>DTXE01000004.1 GCA_012962595.1 Syntrophaceae bacterium
AGGAAGGGAAACAGGGTAGCTGTATTGGTAGAATGTAAGTCATCCGCCTATACCAGGGAGGTGAGAAAATATTTAAGAAAGATAAAGATTGTTGAACCTCAGCTAAAGGCCCAAGGATTTAAACCTATCAGGGTGTTGTTTAGTTTCTTTATTCACCCATCCGCAGCTCAGTTAGCTCACCAGCATGAAATCCTGATTGTGAGCTCTGTCCCACACTCTTTTTAGACTCCCAAACATTGCCACACATATCTAAGCAGCCATAGGAATTGGTACCATCAGGATAGCGATTTATAGAGGTGGTTTCCCTCTCAGATTCACGCGTGTTGCACCGATCTTTATTTCCGGTTCTTTCCACATCCATCCAGCATGTGACCAATATTCTCTATTCTTATATCCGCCCTGTTCCACAAATTTCCTATATTGCTCGTTGGTTACCGGGTAGACATCCATTTGGTAATCATATTCAATGGTCTCTTCTCGTCTTTCATCTCCTATTTTTACTTTTACTACCATTATTTA
Organism: Syntrophaceae bacterium; assembly: GCA_012962595.1. Classification (GTDB taxonomy): domain Bacteria; phylum Desulfobacterota; class DTXE01; order DTXE01; family DTXE01; genus DTXE01. The sequence continues at coordinate 520 of DTXE01000004.1, forward strand.
ATAATTATAGACCTCTTCCCTAGTTTCTGTAGCGGTTGTCAGGGTGCTTAAGGTCCGGATTAGTTCGGGATCAGAAGGGAATTCTTTTAGGAGAAGGTAAAAAGGTCTTCTTTGGAGATATCCCTGGATAGGATGTGGTGCCCAGGGGGATTTCTTTTTTGCTATTGGCTATTCGCTTTTAGCAAAAAGCAAATAGCCAATATTTATTTTCATGTTTCTTTGTGGCCCAAAGGGCCATGAGGGTTTCATGGTAAATGTGAACTTATCGCTCCATCCCTTTTTGCTTACCAGATTGTAAGCGGCATCTTGGTAGCTATTTTGCGAGGAAGATTGGATGAAGAGAGGGGGTTGAAAGCCATTAATTACAATCTATCACTGGGCATCCAATTATTTGACTTCGCACCCTTGATAAGTAGAACCTTTCGTTTGGCCAGGGCCTACCAAAGGTCTGTTTACCATAGTGCCTACCTAGCCCTATCTGAATCCGAGGATTGTGATTTCTATACCGGAGATAAACGTGTGTACCATGACTTGAAGGGAAGATTTGAAAAGATAAAATGGGTAGGTGATTACTCTCTTCCCAAAGAATAAAAGTGTAAAAGTGCTAAAGGGCTATTTTAAGTCCCTGGCGCAACGGAAGCCGATGAGGAAGTTCCGGATGTCAGGGTAGTCCCTGCCGCGGTAAGAGCAACGGGCGCCGACCAAGAGGACGAACCAGGAGCCGCCGCGCAAAACTTTATAAGTCCTGTCCTCATCGTACCAGGAATCGGTCCACTCCCAGACATTACCTGCCATATCCATACAGCCATAGGGGCTTATACCGCTGGGGTAACTGTTAACCGGGGTAGTCTTCCCAATTTTTGATTCCTCGGTATTGCATAGGGTTTCCTCAAACCCATTTCCCCAGGGATAGACCCGTCCATCTATTCCTCTGGCGGCCTTCTCCCATTCCTGCTCGGTAGGTAGTCTCTTTCCCGCCCACTCGGCATAGGCCTTTGCCCCATACCAACTGACATAAATAACGGGATATTCTTCAAAGCCAGGTTCCACCACAAACCGTCCTTGTTTGATCTGGATATGGCACCTTTCATTCTGGAATTTCCCTTTTAGGTCAAGCCATTCCACACCGCCTTCATCACAATTGCCCTGCTCATTAAGAAATTTACAAAATTGGGCATTGGTTACCGGGTACCTATCTATAAAGAAGCCCGTGTCTAATCTGGTTATGCGAATGTCATCTTTTTCGCCCATAATAAATTGTCCAGGAGGGATATAGACCATGTTATGTGGCACCTTAACTCCCGGTGGTGGTTCAACCCTTTGGTAAACCGAGAGGTCTATGAGCTCTGAGACAAAAAGGGCTATTTCGTCATTAATCTTTATCTCTTGAGCATCATTCGCCGGGATCTCTCTAGAAAGTCTCCGGGCGATAAAATACTCCATGAAGGAGCGGTGGGCAAAGGCATAGTAACCCTGGGCATCACGGCTGAGGAAGGAACAGTTGCGTATTTGATAATCCAGGTTGTCAATAGATAATCTTAGAATTTCTTTAGTTTCCTTGTCGAAGTACCTATCAATAGCATCCCTTAGGGTGTTAAAATGGGACCGATCCTTTCCTTGTATAAACATCCAATAGGCAAGTTCCTCCATAAAAAGCATGATGTTCTTGGGTACCCTTTGTTCCTTTTGCTGCAGCTCAATAGATCGAGGAACCCGCTCCTCTTCTCTCTCCCTCCACCTTTCAGTAACAGTGTTGTATACCTTCCCCGGTGTTACTTTGCCCTGTATATCTTGAATAGCCTCCAGGTCATCGACTATAAGATTGAGTAGTATGGGGCGCCTGGCCAGGTCTTTGATATCAAAAACCTTCTCCACGGTCTGGTTCCAAAAATCTTGTGCCTGCTTTTCCCCTCAAGGAAAGGGTGAGATATTGCCGTACCTGTTCATCATCAAATGGCGAGATATATATCCTCTCAAAACGGGGGTATGTGAGTGGCCTGTGGCCTCTTTTAAAAGACCTTATTACTCTATAAACAAGTGTCTCCTTTTCCTCCTCAACATCTCTGAAGAACTGAGTCCGACTGGTCAGGATCACTTTTGGGTATGCGCCGGTTGTATGCGAGAGGTTCTTGATCTCCTTTAGTACAGTCTTCTTGTCAAAGGTAAGCGATAGCTCATCAAAGCCATCCAAAATAAGAAGGGTTCTACTATCTACTTCCTCCTGAATTACCTCACGCCAGCCTTTCTTACGCACACTCTGAAGCTCCACCACAATGGGTATCCACTGAGAGCCCATGAGATCAGAGGCAAGTTTATAACAAAAGGAGGTCTTGCCAATGCCGTAGTCACCAAGCACTGCCAGAAGCCTTCGTTTGGGATCATTTAGCCAGTGATGGACATAATCATGCAGAGGCCCTTTATCTTCCCCGCTTTCATCCTGGCATCTGGGTGGAATATAGTGTTTAGGAATAAATGCCTTGTAATCCTTGGGCTCTATCGGTAAGGGCAGAGTATCCATCAGAGACGGTTCCAAAACCACAGTCCTTACCGGAAGACCCCACAAATAAAGATAATCGTTTACCACCTTAAGGGCCTTGTTGGTCTTCTGTACCTGTTCCTCAAGAGCTACCCCCGCATTTCTACCTAAATCTTCCCAGTGCCATCTCACAATATCCGTTCCAACTTCTACCAAGGAGATGTGTTCTCTAAGGGGTCCTAGACGTATATAAGGCTGATCAATCTCATCAGCAAGCCGAAGCAAGGCCACAAGCAGCCGTAGGTCGAGGAGATCTGGGCACAGATAGGCATCTGGAAATCTATTTGGGATATGATTAAGAGGACAAATGGATTCATCGGCATGACCATAGCAGACCTCGGCTACTGCCTGGGCTGCTCGCGGTGGTTCCTCAGCCATAGAGGGAAAATCCCCAAAAAGGTAGGTAGCAGGCTCGTTAAGTATCTTCTGTTTGCTACGTTCAGGGTGGTCTTCGGCCTCAATGGTGCCATCATCCTTTTTATAACCTATGTCATGTGAATAGACGGCATAAAGTAAGATAAATACCTCGGCGGGCCTAAACTTTTTCTTAAGGTCGTCTGGGATAAGCCGATTTAAGTAATCTTCTAATCTTCGGGAATGATCTATGCCATTTTTGGGGATTCCTCTAAGCCAATTTGAGGTCTCTTTTTTTACCTTAGAGATATGCCTGTAGAATTTTATCTTTCCGTCTATAGTGCTTTTTCCTTTGAGACTCTCATGAAGGTCCATCCAAAAGCCCCACTGCTTAGGCTCCCAAGAATGGGGGCTTCTATCAATACAGATCCGCTACCCATTTTCCCTCATGGACTGGGTTGGGGATAATCTTCTTAGTCTTGGCATCCACCACAAAATCTAATTCTTCCAGAAGAATATAGCCAATTAATGGTGGTGTTTTCAAATCGTTTTCCATCACAGTAACTAAGGTACTGCGCCCTTGAATCTCTGCCTTGGCCCCAAGATACAACCTGCGGGTAACATATCCATTGGCAGTGGCAACCACAACCTCTGTATGGAATACCAAACCAAGCCTTTGGATAACCTCTGGTGGCAGACAGAGATAGGTTGCACCAGTATCCACAATGGCCTCTACCTCAGCAGTTCGAATATCGCTGTGTTTGATGATGCCTTCCGCTGCCTTCAACTGGTCACCAAAATTTGCAATCTTTACCTTTTCGGTGGTTCTACCCATCTTCATCCCCTTCTAACAGCCCTTCAGGGAACTTAAAAATATCTGGCACGGATTTCACTGATTGCACTACCCTTTGTCAGTGGCTAAAAATATCTCATGGTGGTCTTTTTTAATTCTTCTAAGCTGAATAGAATATGGTATTCTTTAATTCCCGTCCGTTCGCTGATCTTTTTTGCTATGGCGTAACACTCCTGTTCTGTCCTCCCATGAATCATGGTAAAAAGATTGTATTTCCAACCCTTGGAGGTCTGCCTCTGATAACAATGGGTCACCTCCGGAAACGAGGACATAATCTTCCCCACCTTCTTAATATCTTTTTCATCTACCAGCCAAGCAACCATGGCATTAGCTTCAAAACCAGCGATCTGATGCTGGAGAGTGGCGCCAAATCGACGAATATAGCCATCATCAATAAGCTTTTGGATATGACTTAAGAGTTGATCTTCTGAAATGCCAATCCTGTGGGCAATTTCAAGAAAAGGCCTCTCTTTTATAGAGAGGTCTCCTTGGAGTTCGTGTATAATCCTTTTTTTTAACTTTGTTAACAAATCTCCCCCTAACCAAAGAGTTCTTTGGCTCTTGATGACAAAAACTCCTCTGTCTCTTGGCGCAACATTCTATATTTTTCCAGAAAATCCCTTCCTTCCTCAGTCAGTTCCATACCCCGCTTCTTTTTTCCACCTCTTTCTATTAATTTCACACCCAAGCGGTCCTCGGAGGCCCTTAATCTCCCCCAGGCTCCTCTATAGGACATGTTGAGTTTCTTAGCTGCTTGGCTTAAAGATCCTGTTTCCTTGATGGCCAGCAATAAAATCTCCCTCCCCCGCCCAAAAAGAAGCTGACCGTTCTCCTCTATCCAGATCTTTAATTTGACCTCCATGGAAAAAATCCTCTCTCCAGTTCATCCTTTGGGGCTCGGTCCATCAATTCCTTGACCGCTTCTTTGGGCGATTTATTCCCATAAAGTACATGGTATATCTGTTCCGTTATGGGCATTTCGGTAGTTAACCTCTGGGACAAATCGTAAGCCGATTTAGTGGTAGCAATACCTTCTGCTACCATACGCATATCGGCTAAAATGTCGCTTAGAGGCATACCCCGTCCCAATCTAAGACCTACGGTGCGATTTCTACTTAGATCTGCGGTGCAGGTTAGAACCAGATCTCCTATCCCGGCCAAACCCGCAAAGGTCAAGGGATTTGCACCTAATCTCACACCTAACCGACTTATCTCCGCTATACCTCGGGTAATAAGGGCAGCGCGTGCATTGTAACCTAAACCCAGGCCATCTGAAATCCCAGCACCAATAGCTATAACATTCTTAAGTGCCCCACCTAACTCTACACCTATAACATCTAAGCTGGTATAAACTCTGAAAAAAGGGGTAGTAAATAATGTTTGGATGGCCTCAGCCATTTTCTGATTCCTTGAAGCCACAGTAACTGCGGTAAGCTGTCTCTCTGCCACTTCCCTTGCGAAGCTAGGTCCAGAGAGACAAACTAAGCGGTCATGTAAGGGTAAGGGTAATATTTCCTTCAATATCCCAGACATGGTGAGCAGTGTGTCGTTTTCGATCCCTTTGGTAGCACTTAGGATGATGCAGGAATCCCCCACATATGACTTTAGTTTAGAGACTGTTTCTCTAAAAACATGGGATGGGACCGCCAGCACCAATACATCCTTTCCGTGAGAGGCCTCTTCTAAGGACTGTGTGGGGTGAATACCCTTTGATAAAGTGATTCGAGGAAGATAAACCGCATTTTCTTTTCGATTAACAATGGCTTCATAAACGTCATCTCCATGTACCCATAAGCTGACATCCATACCCTTTTCAGCCAGAAGATTGGCCAAGGTGGTCCCCCAACTCCCTGCCCCAATTATTCCTATTTTTAAACATCCTTTGGCTAGGCTGGTCACGCTTTCAACTGCTCAAGGCCACAATTAGCCTTCTTCCCCTTCTGCCAAACGGGCTATAGCAACCACCTTTTCATTTGGCTCAACATTTATCAGTCTGACACCTTGAGTATTTCTGCCAATTATAGATATACCCCTGGCCTTTATTCGGATAATCTTGCCTTTGTCGGTAATCAAGATGAGTTCGTCCTCATCCATAACCCGTCCAACCCCCACAACATTTCCATTCCGTCCTCTAACTTTAATATTGACAACCCCCTTTCCTCCACGTCGCTGGAGTCTGTATCGATCTGATCTGGTCCTCTTGCCATAGCCATTTTCTGTAACCGTAAGTATGGTGTCCTTGCCGCTTACCATCTCCATACCTATTACATAATCACCCTTATCCAAAACCATCCCTCTGACACCCATAGCAGTCCTGCCCATA
>DTXE01000005.1 GCA_012962595.1 Syntrophaceae bacterium
ACTTTCCCGCAGCGGTTGCAGATGGATGAGTATTACATCAGTAACTGGTCCTTGTGGATGGATATTTTCATTCTTCTTTGTGACCGAAGGTCATGAATGTCTCATACGGTGAATTACCAAACAAGAAAAGGGCAGAGCCATAGTAACCTAGCCTGGGACGCCTTTCTCCTCCAACTGCCTGGCGATGGCATCATGGATCATTTCAGAAAGTGTCTCATCTCCGAATATCCCTACCCTTACACTCACCTTAGTTATGTCCTTGGATATGGTATCTAGCGCAATCTTAATTTTCTTCCCATTTTTAGTCATGGCTTTCATTGTCCAGTGGGTAGGTTCTTCCGTGGATGATTCAGAGAGCTCAACCCCCACATCCTCCAGGGCATCTTGGCAGGCCATCCAAGTTGTATGCATACTTGCTACATAGGGACGTTTGACTTCTCCCTGTACATACTCATAGGCCCCTGCTACCACACGTGCACCTACAGACGCTCCTATAAGATAGACACAACCGCTACACATCATACACACTAAAATCAATGCTACCACATTTTTCATTACTAGCTTCACAATCTCTCCTTCCATCATAGAAGATCGATTTCAATTGAATCTGTATACAATGGAAAGACAGGGGTGTCAAGAAGTGATATGGTAAATCATAGCAATTGGCTTGTTGGAAGATGGGGATTATGGTAAGTATCCCATGGTGAGTAAATATAACAGAGACCAGATAGAGGCCATAATTTTAGCCCACAATCATCTAAGATCTCTTAATCCCCATGAATTATCAAAGCTGAGATCAAAGATAGAAGGGTATCTGCGTTTTAGAAAAGAGGTCTATGAATTTCAGCGGTATTATTTCTCAGAGATTTGTACCAATCAATGCTTTGAAAACAACTACAGTGCCTGCTGCAACTTAGAGGCTGTAGCAATATTCTTTGCTGATGTGGTTATCAATGTTCTGCTATCCTCAGATCAAGAGATCTATCACCTCCTTGAAGCCTTAAGGATGGGAAGTCGTGGATTTAAATGTGTGTATCTGGGTAATAGTGGTTGTATTTGGCGCCTAAAACCCATAGCCTGTGAGATGTTTCTGTGTAAGGATGCCAAGGCGGCTGTATTTACCAAAAATAATGTGGCCTTAAGGCAATGGGAAGAGTTCAAATGTAGAGAAAAGGCCTATACCTGGCCAGACAAACCGGTATTGTTTGATGATCTGGAAGAATATTTTATTAAGGCAGGATTTTCCTCTGATATAATGTATTTTCATAAGAGTCCAGGGCTTCTGAAAATAAAGTCTTTGGCCAAAATAAGGAAAGGTTATTCTTAAATGACTTTACTTTACCCGGTAAAACATTCTATGGGCAAGAGGGCTTAGACCAGATACTGACCTTAACTCAATAATCATTTAGTCTTATAGTCTTATTTTAGATATCCATTTCTGAAAGTGTTTTTAATCCCCATTTCATAGGAAGCCACACTGTCAGCACATTTATTACCAGCACACTCAAGAATGAAATCACAATCCATAGGTACTGTAAGGGACTTAAGGGGATACCCCTTATCTTTGACATGAAAATGATGTAGGTGGGTGAGGCCTCTAAGACAATTACCAATCCAATAAAGCCTGCACAGACAATCATATACATCAGTCCATAAAAACCGGTAGAGATATGAGAGATATTTTCGGTTCTAAAATTGGGGTACATGGCCCCCATACCAATCCCTAGCGCTGTAATCCCAAATACCATAAGGAAAACCGTAACTGATGATAGAACCATCATAAAAGTGGTAACCTTGAGAAGATAATTGGATATGATTATTAACATCTCAGATAATACTATCAAGGGCAAAAGGTATGTCCAGAACTTACTCCATAAAAGTCTTTTAAGAGAAATGGGGGAGGATTTAATGAGCCAGAATGAAAGTCCCTCAATACTTACCGCCGGAAACACAAATCTCGTAGCCACAGCTGCGACTACAAAACCAGCTAGGGCCACATTTAAAAATGATAAAATGTTTTGAAGGTAGAATGTGGGCATAGGGGCCCTTTGAATGGGAAGTGCCTTGAAGTTATAGAGATACACCACGATTAAAGCCACCAGTAAAAATAATTGTGACCACTGGGTATTATCCCTGAAAAAGGTCTTAACATCTTTGATGATGATGGACCTAGTAGAGGCCTTAAAAGGTGCTGTCCAAATGGCAACTACCCAATCCAAAAGAGAAGATTTAGATACCAGCCTGCTTTTTGTCTCCTGAGCCTTAGAATATCCTTGATAGTAAATGTGATTGGAAACCCAGGCACCTATAACTAAAAAAAATAGGGCATTGCTCCATAGTAAACCTTGAAAAAACAGACTATTCCCCCCATTTCCGTTAAGTAAGGACCATAGGGATTCTGTGGCCCATATACTCGGGAGGTAAGGCGAATCTGGGGTTTTTAATGCATCAAAATATTGTATCATGGTGGAGAATGCATCCGGATAAACCAGCCTTTCTGGCCTGGAAAAACGAAACAGAATATAAAGGACAGCTACTAGCAGGATGGATAAAAGCCACAGGATATCCCTGGTTCTTTGAGCCGGAAGGATACAGACCAGTATCATGGTAATCAATATGCCTATCCCCGCACAGATTACCAAAAAGGGAAGCTGAATGCTTACCAGAGCACCATAATAGGCGACATTTGCGTGATAAACCATTCCATAAACCAGCCAGACTGGAAGACCGAAGAACAGCAACATCCATGAGCTGCTTATGGCAGTCTCTGTAAATTTAGAGAAGTAAATGTGCTTAAGAGGCAGCGGTATGGAATGGATGAGTATAAGATCCCTAGAGAGAAAGAAGGTAGAAAGTGCGGTTATAATATTACTAAATATCAGAACTGAAAAGAATGTTAAAAATACCATAGAAAGCAACTTCTTAGCAAGGATGTCACCGAATTCCGGAATACCTTGAAAATAGGAGAGTACCCGATAGAAGACTATGAATGTCCCTACCCAGAAGGCAGAGGTGAAAAGGCAAAACGTAGTAATTTTCCAAAGGCTGGATTCCTTCTGGAATCTCAGTTTGTTTCGGATAGAAAGCCACTTTGGTATCAGTATATGGAGAACCATCACATGCGCAGTGAATCCATCAGTTCTCTGACCTCTTCTCCACCTGTTAGCTTTAGAAAGATTGACTCCAATCGGTGATCACCAGAATTTGCCTGACGCTCAAGCTCCCGGGGTGTTCCCGTGGCGATGATTTTCCCTTTCTGAATGATGGATATTCGGTCACAGAGTTCCTCAGCGAGTTGCAGGATGTGGGTAGACATAAAAATTGATGCCCCATTTTGACACATTTCTCGAAATATCTCCTTTACCAACCTAGCACCCTTTGGATCTAAACCCATCATAGGTTCATCTACTATAAGTACCTTGGGTTTATGAATAAGGGCAGCACACATTATTAGTCTCTGCTTCATGCCGTATGAATAGCCTTCAATCAGTTCATCAGCCCAGGGTTCTAACTCAAACATCTTGAGCAGATTGGAGATCCTTTCATGTGAAGCCTGCGGCTCAATGCCATAGCAATCCGATATGAATTTTAAAAACTCGACACCAGTCAGTTTTTCATAGAGAAATGGCCGATCAGGGATAAAGCCTATTATCTGTTTGGCACCTAGAGGATCCTTTTGGATATCCTTGCCATCTATTATTATTCTTCCTTTAGTGGGCTTAAGCACCCCTGCTATCATTTTGATGGTGGTAGTCTTACCTGCACCATTGGGGCCCAAAAAACCGAATATCTCACCAGGTCTCACCTCTA
>DTXE01000006.1 GCA_012962595.1 Syntrophaceae bacterium
GTCCTTAAAGTTGGTAATAAACGGTTGAACCACAAAAGGGTATTTCAGCAAATTTAGACAGGCCCGAGTATAAACCTCTTCCAGTGAACTCCATAGGTGTATGCCCATTCCAGAATCTAGACGATCCTGTTTTGTTACCACCTTGCCTATTTTATGGATGTTGTAAACATTAATACCTTCTATCAGGTCTCTTCTGTCCCTGACCGCACAGGTATATTCCAACATGTATTCACTAAATAGTAGTGCTTGTGCCACCTTAGAACGGGATACTACCTGCGATAGCGCTGAGGGGAACATCACCATACCCCTTTCAACCAAATCCAGAAATTTGTACTCTTCATTTTGTCTAATGCCCAGAGTAATGCCCCTGAAGCCCAGTATACCAATAACTAAATCGCCTTCTTTTAATTTACTATAATTTTTGGTCAGTTCTTTGTTACCTCTTATGACTATTCTGTTCCTCACCCTTGCCCTATCCTTTCATTAAGGCAATTACCTGACACAGCTTTTCTGCGGTAGCTTCAACAGTTTTGATGCCTATCTCATCCTTCTCAAATGGAGCCATCACGATACCTCCAAAGTGGTTATCATCTCCCACTACAATGATACCATGGATATGCATCCATGTGTGGATATTCTGTATAGTAAATTCCTGTCCCCCGTTTCTACTTCCTCCAATGGCAATAGCCCCTCCAATCTTATTTTTAAGCATAAAGCCCTTTCTCCTTAAAAAGATGGTTCGGTCTAATAGACATTTCAGTTGCCCGGAAATAGACCCCATGTAAACCGGGCTGCTGATAATGATTCCATCTGCACTGGTTAACAAAGGAATAATTTGATTGAAGTCGTCGTCAATTATACATTTCTTTGCTTTTTTACACCTCTTGCAAGCCACGCATGGCCTGATATCGAGACCGGATAAGAATATTTTCTCGGTGTCAAAACCCTTTTCTTTTATTACTCTTAAAGCATATTTTATGGCCCTTTCATTGCTTCCATTTCTGTTGGGACTTCCGCTAATACCTATTACTTTGCCCATGGCTTTCATTCTCATTCCTCCTATGATAAAATTTTGTGGTTCATGTATTCAGGTTATGTTAACATAGTTGCGTTTGATAGTCTAAGGTTCAAGTATGTTGAAAAAATACTTAAAGATTGATTAGGAGGAGGATTTATGAAAGACATTGGTTTAGATCCCAGGCTCCCCCTAATTCAGCAGGCCGATTTAGAAGGCAAGGTGGTCCTTTTGCGGGTAGACCACAATGTGGTTAAAAAGGGTGTGATACGAGATCCTTATCGTATTGATCGTACCTTGGGAACTATATACAACATCGTGGAAAGAGGAGGGCGTCCTATATTAATGACCCATATCGGCCGTCCCCGAAATAAACAGACTGGAGAAATAAGATGTGATGCCTCCACAGGGGTTGAGCCTATAGTAGATTATCTAGAACGTAAATTACATACCAGATTTCATATCCCTGAATTTGCCATCAATTCACCTTATGGAATACCTGGCATAGATACCTCCATAAATCTAGCCATAAAGGATTTGAGGGATCGCAAAATTGGAGCGATATACTTACCTAATACCCGCTGGTTCCAAGGAGAAGAAGCTGAAGGGCCTCTTAGGCAAAGCTTTGCCCTTCAATTGGCTGGTTTGGCCGATATTTATGTGAACGATGCCTTTGGATCCTGGCAGCCTCACGCGTCTACCTATGATGTCACCAAACATCTGCCTTCTTTTGCTGGGTTTCTGATGCAGCAGGAAATAAAAAACTTGAGTCAGGTGATTCATCCAGAACGACCATTTGTGGCAGTGGTTGCTGGTGCCAAGTATGATACCAAAATAGGACCCTTATATGAGATTTATAAAAAGGTGGATTACCTCATTTTAGGAGGAGTAATCTACAACACCTTTCTCTGCGCCAAGTATAAGGTTCGCATCCAGGGTATACCGGAAAAAGACATCATGGCAGCGGGTAATTTGGTGGAAATGGATGAGAGGGAGCAGAAGATTCTAGAATTACCTTATGTGGTAGAGTCTGAAACTCTGAAAGGGCGCATTCCTGGAAAATACCGAACCATTTCCATAAATGATTTCAAGCCTGGTAATAAATATGGGTATATTCTTGATGTTGATCCCAAGTCATTTGAGGATGAGAAGGTTGCTACCATTATTAGCACTGCCAAAACTATCTTTGTAAATGCAGTCATGGGGTTTACCCCCCATTTCACGGCAGGTTCTGAGGCCCTAGATAGGACCATAGATCAAAACCGCCAGGCCCATAAGCTATATGGGGGTGGCGATACATTGCAAGAATTTAAAAATTTGTGTCCAGGCCTTTATCTAGCAGTATTAGATGACACCCAATATTACTTCTTTACAGGTGGTGGTACTGTGCTTAAGGCTATTCAAGAAGGCACCCCTTATGGCCTTAAGCCAGTTGAGGCATTA
>DTXE01000007.1 GCA_012962595.1 Syntrophaceae bacterium
CCTGAGGACATGAAATCGGTTAAGCTATCAAAAAAAGGTTTTTCTCTATGAACCGCATAGAAGCCTTCTGCTTCTTCCTTTTTGAGATGTATCATCTTCATAGCTACAACCTTTAGTCCATTTTTCTCAAATCTCCTGATAACCTCGCCAATAAGCTGTCGACTTACCCCATCTGGCTTAACGATAGATAATGTCCTCTCCATATCTACCTCCACTCCCCAGTCTTTGCAGAAATCTTTATCTCATTCAGCTTAATGCACAAATACCACAGCAACTTATGCCGGGTCAAGGCTGATAACAGAATCAATCATTGACACATTAAGACCACACTTGATAAAATGCCACAAATCTGATAGCCAGAAAAGCACATGCTTTACGAACACTGGGATAGATTCTATAAAGTAGATCTCAAAATCGGAGGTCTTTTTAGCTGGGTTCCACTTACCCCAAACCAATGGACCTTTCTAGGTCTATTCCCCGCATTTATTTCCTTTTATCTATTGATCAACCAAAAATTTGTGCTAGCTGCCTGTTTCCTATTGCTCTCTTCATTCTTTGATGTGATTGATGGGGCAGTAGCCAGGGCCACCGGAAGGGTTACAAAACTAGGAGCCTATTTGGATACCATAGTGGACAGATATGTGGAAGGCATTGTGGTCTTTGGGTTGGTATTTGTCTCACTGCCGGATTTCTTTTTACCCGCCACGGCATGGATTTTTCTCTATCTTTTTGGAAGTCTTATAACTACTTATTCTAAGTGTGCAGCTAAAGAGAAGGATGTTGTTACTGATGAACTAAGAGGTGGCATCTTGGAAAGAGCAGAAAGGCTGACAGGCCTTCTTTTGGGACTGTTTCTTGCTAAAATAGACAAGACCTATCTGACTTACATGATATTCATCCTTGCTATTCTATCCAATATCTCAGCCTTACAGAGAATGAGTAAGGCTTTCAAAAAGGCCATGTAGAGCTGAGAGAGGTCAAGCAATACAGAGTTCGTGAAAATAAGAGCCAATGGAGTGGAGCTGATGAAGTTTGGGTGTAGGTGGCTAAAATTTGCCCTTTGACATAATTCAGTGTAAAATATATAAATATGGGGAATTAAATCCTTCTGGCCTGAAGCAAAGGACTACATGGGACACTATAGAATCCTAGGAAAAACTAGAGACTTCATTACGGGCCGCGAAATTATTGATACCGATGATGAGCGATATCGCCAAAAGATTGCCCGGTTGCTTGTTGAAGAGAAAGGTTATTCCAAGGATGATATTGAGGTGAAACGTGAAGTAGAACTTGTTTGTGGAAATGAAAGGGCTTTCGCCATGGTAGACTTTGTGGTAAAGGTTGGGGGCAAAAGTTTCATGGTTATCAGATATGGCCCCGGCTCCCTGGTAACCCGTGAGAGGCCGGCTCTTGCCTCCGCAAGGATTTTAGAGACCTATCAAATCCCTCTGACCGTGGTGACCAATGGAGAGGATGCAGAGGTCATAGATACTGTCTCCGGCAAAGTCATTGCCATGGGTTTACAGGCCATACCCTCTAAAAACGAGGCGCTGGAGCAGATAGAGAAGATAGAATTTAGGAAGCTACCCCCGAAAAGGATGGAGGTGGAAAAGAGGTTCCTATTTGCCTTCGATGCACTGGAACACTCCTCTGAATGTGATGATGATTTTTGTATAACACCATTGTAGACTATGCATGTTTGGTTTAGCGATTATCCTTTATAATAAAGGCACTTAAATCTTCTGCATCCGTGGGGATGTTTCTCAGGAAATATACATTCGATGTTCTTCACGGTTACTGGTAACTTAAGGCCAAGAAATTCTTTTGTAAGGTTTCTACTGACTCTAAGTGCCGTCCGTACATAGTTTTTGCAACATGCAGGGCCTGTTTCGCTAGCCAATGCATCTGTAATTCTGGCAACTACACGCATTACAATAGCACTTTCCTTATCCTTTCCACAGGTTGCGCCTAAAGCTATACTAAAAGCAGCACCGATTCCAACTGTAACACCACAGACTCCTGTAAGGCCACAGTACCCTGAAACAGCCTGCTTATTTGTCCTTTTGATAGCCTCAAGGATTTTTTCATCATCTATATCAAACTCAGGGTTATTTTTAAAAGCAGCCATAAGTGATGCAGCAGCTATCACGCCATTATCACAGCCCAGCATACTTACCTCTGGGTGAGCCATTAAAAGTTCAGCAATATTGATGGGGTCCTTTTCTTTAGTAGTTAATGCTACTTCTTTTATTACATCTTGACTATCTTTTCCGTGACAGCTCTCACAGACATAATGCCCTTGCAAGCAGTGGATGTATCCTTTTTCCACCTTTTTACAGTAAATACATGTTAAGGTGATTGCCTTTTCTAAATACTCTAGCTTTCCACCACAAATCATGCAATTATATCTTTGCCTTTCCTGTTTTTCTATGGCAAAAATACATGTTTTTCCCATGTTAGGAACAGAGCCCCCTTTTTCTAGAAAACCTTGTAGCAAACGTTCAAATCCTTCCATAGAAATAGTATCATTTTTTATAATCAATTTATCATTAATCCCCACGGAGGGAGGCTTAATTTCATTGGGATATCCAGGAGTTCCCTTTTTCAGAATTACAATTTCAAACCCATACCTTTTTTGAAGTTTTCTCGCAATCTTTTCGTTATTTATGCATCTTACTCCCATTGGATTATTGACATAAAGTTTTACAGTAATCATAATTCCTTAAAATTGTTAATTCTAAACCTTTTTCATAGATTTCCCTACTATAATTCCATAATTACCATCTATCACAATGTGAGGAGAATTTTCACCACAATTATTATGTCTGAATTTTTTCCGGGATCAACAGGTATAAATTAACGATGGAAAAGATGCTAGAGATTTGTCTTAATTAGGGTTTCTGTCTTGACTACGCCATCTACAGATCCGATTTTATCAATAACAGTGGCTGCTGCCTGATCAATATCCTGTACATCTATCATGGCCACTATGTCGTACCTTCCAAAAACAGCATAGGCATACTTTATACCCTCGATTTTTCTAATAGCCTCCAGAGCGGACTTTGTTTTACCTGGATTAACATTTATCAAAATACCTCCAACCATTTTTGCCTCCTTCCACAATAATGTCTGATGGACTCAAATTTTTAATAATTTACTACCATAATCTTCTGAGAAATTCCACCTTTAAAAATGGGCCAAAATAGTATAACATACAATACACTATAGTGAACGTCATTACTCAATAGTCACTTAATTTGGCTGTTTGCTGTTGGCAAATGGCAAATTAAATATGACTGATGACTAATGACCAGTGACGTTGCCTATAAAAATGGGGCTTAAAAATGGAAGAAGATAAACCTTCTATTATTGTCATTCTTGGACCTACAGCTGCGGGTAAGTCTCAATTAGCTATGGAATTGGCAGAAAGGCTAAATGGAGAAATTGTAAATGCTGATTCCATGCAGGTTTATAAGGGAATGGATATTGGAACAGCAAAGCCCACCATAGATGAAAGGAGACGAATCCCACATCATCTCATAGATATTGTATACCCTAATGAGCCCTTTGATGTAACCATATTTAGGGATTTAGGAAATGAGGCAATTAGAAAAATACACCAAAGGAAAAATACCATCCTAGTAGTAGGGGGAACAGGACTTTATATCAAGGTATTAACTCATGGTATCTTTTCCTGCCCTAAAGGCAAAGATTCCATAAGAAGAGAATTAAAAGACTCTTACCAGCTTTATGGTGGTAAATATCTATACCGACAACTGGAGGAAAAAGACCCCATTTCCGCCACCAAAATACATCCCCATGATGTGTTCCGGATTATCAGAGCCTTAGAGGTCTATGAACTTACAGGAAAGCCTATATCGTGGCATCAGAAGGAACATGGATTTCAAAATGGGCATTATAAGGTTTTGAAAGTTGGCCTTAATCTCGATCGACTGGCGCTTTATTCCCAAATTGATAAAAGATGTGACCTCATGATAAAAAAGGGACTCATTGAAGAAGTGAGAAAACTTCTAAATCGGGGCTACCATGAGAACCTAAGGCCTATGAAGGCCATAGGCTATAGGCACATGGTTAGTTATTTAAAAGGTATATATGACCAAGATACCGCCATCAGCCTATTTAAAAGGGATACCAAACGGTATGCCAAAAGGCAGTTGACCTGGTTTAGAAAAGATAAAGAGATATCCTGGTTTGATCCTCATCATGTTCGTCAAATAGAAGAGAGAATAAGAGAGTTTTTAAATGGGTAAATACCACAACATTCTAGATCTGATAGGCAATACACCCATAGTGGAGATTAACCGATTAAATCCTAATAAGAAGGTGAAAATTTTTGCAAAGCTTGAGTCATATAATCCTGGAGGTTCGGTAAAAGATAGGATCGCCTTGACCATGATTGAGAAGGCCGAAGAAGAAGGCCACCTAACAAGAGAGAAGACTGTTATTGAGGCCACCAGTGGGAATACCGGAATTGGCTTGGCATTAGTATGTGCTGTGAAAGGCTACAAGCTACTTTTAACCATGCCTGAATCGGTAAGTATGGAAAGAAAGAAGATACTTCAGGCCCTGGGGGCAGATATTCTTCTTACACCTGCCCGTCTAGGAACTGACGGGGCCATAGAAGAGGCCTACAAGCTAGCTAGGGAAAATAAACAATATTTCCTTACCGATCAATTTAACAATCCCCATAACATGCTGGCTCATTACCATGGTACCGCGGAAGAAATCTGGAAGCAGACCGAAGGTAGGGTGACTATGGTAGTTGCCACCATGGGTACTACCGGGACACTCATGGGTATTTCCAAGCGTCTTAAGGAATATAACCCACATATAAGAGTTATAGGGGTGGAGCCTTATTTGGGGCATAAGATACAAGGCTTGAAAAATATGAAGGAATCCTACAGGCCTGGTATCTTCGATAAAACACGATTGGATGAGAAAATTAACATAGATGATGAAGATGCATTTGACATGGCCAGAAAGTTGGCCCAAGAGGAAGGCCTTTTTGTAGGTATGAGTTCCGGGGCTGCTATGGCTGTAGCAGGCCAAAAGGCTAAAGAACTTCATTCGGGAGTGATAGTGGTAATCTTCCCTGATGGAGGTGAGCGATATCTAAGCACCCCTCTCTTCTCAGAAAAGGCAATGCCAGAATTAAGGTTCTATAATACATTAACAAGGCAGAAGGAGCCCTTTATGCCCCTTGTGGAAGGAAAGGTTTCCATGTATTCCTGTGGACCTACAGTTCATGAAAAACCTCACTTGGGGAATTTGAGGCGATTTGTGGTTGCAGATCTTATCAAACGCTACCTTGAATATAAGGGCTATGAAGTTACTCATATTATGAATATTACTGATATAGATGATAAGACTATAAGAGGGGCTGAAGAGGCAGGGATGGAATTGAAGGCCTTTACCAAAAGATATACCGAAGAGTTTCTCAACAATATAGATGTCTTAAGAATAAAACCTGCCACCATCTATCCTAAAGCCAGCGAGCACATAGAAGACATGCTAGCTATTACCAGGAAATTGTTAGAAAAGGGTTATGCTTACGAAAAGTTACACTCTGTATATTTTGATATATCGAGATTCAAAAATTACGGAAACTTGTCTAAGATTAATCTAGGCAAAATAAGAGTAGGCAGTACTGTGGACCTAGATAGCTATGAAAAGGATAACCCCAGGGATTTCACATTGCTTAAACGATCAAGTCTCTCTGAACTCAAAAAAGGAATCTACTATACCACAGAATGGGGGAATATTAGACCTGGATGGCATATCGAGTGTGCTGCTATGTCTATGAAATATTTAGGACAAAGCTTTGACATCCATACCAGCGGAACTGATCTGATCTTCCCCCATCATGAAAATGAGATTGCCATATGTGAGGCAGTAACTGGAAAGCGTCTTGTAAACTACTGGCTGCACAGTGAGTTAGTCCTAGTGGATGGTAAAAAGATGTCAAGATCATTGGGTAACTATTATACCTTGGAAGACCTGCTAAACAGGGGATATGAGGGAAGAGAAGTCAGATACTGGTTGCTTGGTACCCATTATCGAAAGCCCTTGAATTTCTCCTTTGAGGCATTGGATGAAGCAAGGAGATCCCTAAGGAGGTTAGACGAATTCATAGCCAAAATAAAACATATGGTTCCTGGTGAAACCAATCCAGAGATAGATCAGCTTATTTACCAGACAAAACAAGATTTTTCAAAAGGTATGGATGAGGATCTAAATGTATCAGTGGCTCTGGCATCTCTATTCCATCTCATAAAAGGGATTAATCCATTCATTTCTAAAGGCCGTTTGGACCACAAGAACATTGGCCGCATTTTGAGTGCCCTCAAAAGATTTGATTCGGTTTTACAGGTAATGATATTTGAGGATGTGGATGTGGATGACGAGACCAAGAGGCTTATTCAAGAAAGAAATCTTGCCAGAAAACAGAAAAAATGGGATGTAGCCGACCAAATACGTGAGGAATTGCTGAAGAGGGGCATCATAGTTGGGGATACAAAGGAAGGTTCTTGGTGGAGAAAGATTTAAGCATCCTTCTAAAGTCTTTTAAGGATCCTTGAAAGGTGGTGGTATACCTCTTCCCTTCCAAATTTTGGATAAAATCGGTAACTAAGAATGTTCTGATCCCAATACTAAGAGCATGAAGATCGTTCTTTATATCATCCCCCACCATAAGACACTGGTGTGCTTTTACATCCAAAGTATTGAGGATTTCCTGGTAATACCCCACATGGGGCTTACAAAAATGCATCACCTCGTAAGAGGTTATCAGGACATACTGGAACTCCGAAATTCCTGCCCAGTTAAGCCGGTTCATCATAGCGCTTAAAGGAAAAATGGGATTTGTGGCAATTGCCACCTTATATCCTTGATTAAAGGCCTCTTCCATAATATCTTTAGCTTCGGGAACCCTTTTGGCAAAGACCTTAAGTTTGTCAAAATCATGGGCATAAAATTGATCGAAGATGGGCTTAAGTACACTCAAGGGATGGCCTAACCTTTTCACCAGACTTTCAAAAAAAACTCCTTGATTAGTTTTACTTGGGTCTTGATTGTCAACCATCTCTCTTGTGGAAGTAAGCACCTGTTGTATAAACCAATCTCTAGAAAATAGATGGTCAAATCTGGCAGCCAATGCGTATAAAAATTCAGGAATAAATCTATCCATGTTGTTCTCAAGCAACGTATTATCTAAGTCAAAAAGCAGTGTAGTTATCATGGAATTAGCTCTCTATGTCAGGTGAAACCCTCCTAGCCTTCAGTCACAAAGAAATATGCCCTTCAAAATTAAATAATAAAAAGATTATTCCTGAAAAATGGTGGAAAAAGGCAATAAAAAGAGATAGACTTCTGATTTTTTAGTTATATCAAAATCAGGAACAACAGTAGAAACCTTTGCTATTTACAAATATATACTCTCTTTGCAACCTAACCCAGATTTCTATACCTTTATCA
>DTXE01000008.1 GCA_012962595.1 Syntrophaceae bacterium
AATAATATAATATATTGAGACTATTTTGTCAAATCCTAAATTCATTTCATATTTTAATTTATATAATATAACTAAAAACTTATTTTTTTCTCAGAAGGCTTTCGTTCGATATAGTCTACCGCATGTTTTAAAATATTGACCGCCAAACCGCTGTTTTTTTCTTTGATTATGTAGTTAAATTGTGGAACAAACAACAACTTGCCTTCAAGAGTTTTCCCGCTTCGCAGATGAAAGATCAGTTCAACCTCTTTTTCAATCCAATTATCGAGCAGGATCCTAAGTTTCTTATTCGCTTCTTTTGTAGTCATTTCTCCCCCATTCTTTTGTTAAGTTTTTCAAGATCAACCAGGTATCAAAGTCACAATACCATGATTCTTCATCAGCAGCAACAGGAAGCCACTCCCTTCGCTTGATTTCTTCTTTTACGATTTCGCCGTCACGCCTGGCCATATATTTCAATTTTTCGCCACATACAGGACAACCCCTTTTTTCTAACTTATCAACTACAATCTGATCATGATCTAAATTGCGTTCAATCTCTTCATCTGAAAGCATTTCAAATTTTTCGCCATTATAACTTTTGTGCGTCGAATTGCTGAGAATACCAAACCAGCGGAAATTGTGAAAACGCCTCAAGGATAAAAGAAACAACCGCATTTCCTCGTCAAGTCCAAAAGCAAAGCGCTCGAACCCAACCGTCGGGCGAGTAACATATCTCAAAGTATGCGCTTTTTTGATGATACTATCTCGAAAAGAGTAATGAACAACAACCACATCAGGAAATTCACCACAAAGGTCGTAAAGTTGTAATTTCCACAAACACTGTAAACATTTCAATTTTCTCTTTGAAATTCGCCGCTCAGTCGTTGGAAACAACACATTCACATGTGGATGAAACTCATCACTCTGATCGCCAAAGAAATGAACGTTTGTCATCGCTCCTTCTGCATCAAATACTTCTCGAACAACTGCCCACCCCCTACGATGCAACGCTTTCAACATCTCTATATTTTTGAACTTCTCTCGCAAATGTTTAGGCACTGTCAATTCAACTTTCCCTAGTACCCGGAAAGGCATCAAGCGCCGCCATAAGCGAGCATAGCGTTGTCGATGCACTGGACTTTTTGGCTTCTTGTTGACAAACCCCCCCCTTTTTTTCCTAGGATCCGAAGCTCCACAAACTGGACAAAATTCACGGCCACAAAAACAACGTTTCAAAAAACGATGACTGTTTTCATCAGAAAGCTCAATATATTTTTTCTCACAACAGATCAAACCTCGAGCTATTTTTTCAAACCCTTTTTCCTCTATCCAGGAAACGATATCATCAAAAACCCTTGTTTTTGATGAAAGAAAATACTTGTCTGTACGTTCAAGATAAGAAGAACTCTCCTTTTGTGCCGCTAACAAAATAGCCTCCTCATTTTTTTCTTCCTGAGAAGGCTTTTGGACTTGACTTTTTTGCCCCCGTTTGTTATATTAATATCACAAACGGGTTGTGCTGTCCTTGGCCTTCTCAGGTGGTCTTCTCAGGTCAAGGACTTTTTTTATCTAAATTCAAATCATTCTTATAAACTTCAAAGAGCTTTTCAAACCCTCTTGTCTCAAAACCCCTCCACAC
>DTXE01000009.1 GCA_012962595.1 Syntrophaceae bacterium
CAGAGAAGGTGCACAACTAGTACCACACTATCTGTGAATGGTGCGTCGGACGCTTACGTCACCATAATGTGTCAAGCATTGAACACAGGCGAAAGAAGACCTTATCTAGTTCGTGACACCCTCCTTTCGAATATGTTTGGAATTTGGTGCTTGGGATTTGGAATTTAAACTAGAGGAGCTATTTTCACATGAATGATTACAAAAAGCCTAATTTGTCAGTTACGGTAGGCAATCTATCCTTGAAAAACCCGGTAATGACTGCATCCGGTACCTTTGGATATGGTGAAGAGTATGCTGATTTCGTAGATATAAACAAACTTGGTGCCATAATCGTCAAGGGTACATCGTTGAAGGCTAGATGCGGAAATCCACCTCCTAGAATCGTTGAGACCCCCTGTGGAATGCTCAATTCTATAGGTCTTCAAAATGTGGGAGTTAAGGCATTTATCCGAGAAAAATTACCCTTTTTGAGATCATTTTCCACTCCAGTTATGGTCAATATCTTTGGAGAAACCATAGATGAATATACCACCATAGCCTCAGAACTAGGGAGGATACATGGAATTTCTGGGTTTGAGCTAAACATATCCTGTCCTAATGTGGGGGCAGGAGGAATTATATTTGGGGTAGACCCTGCTTCCGCCTATAAAGTGGTAGAGGCTGTGAGAAAAACTACCAATCTCTTCCTTATGGTCAAATTAAGCCCTAATGTGACAGACATAGTATCTATTGCCCAAAGCGTTAAAAAAGCAGGGGCTGATGCCATATCTTTGATAAACACTATAACCGGTATGGCTATAGATATTGAAACTAGGCGCCCCAAGTTAGGCAATATTACCGGGGGGCTCTCGGGCCCAGCCATAAAGCCTATAGCCTTAAGGATGGTTTGGGAGGTAGTGAGTCACGTGAGCATTCCTGTTGTGGGAGTGGGTGGGATTATGGATTGGAAGGATGCCCTGGAATTTCTGATTGTGGGAGCCAGAGCCATTCAGGTAGGTACTGCCAATTTCATTAACCCCAGGGCCACCCTGGACATTATTGATGGTATTGAGAAATACCTGATAGATAAAGGTATTGAAGATATAAATAACCTCATTGGGAGTCTTGCCTTATCTGAAGGATCCTTAAAATAACAAAGGAGCTTTTTCTTTGCCATTAGTATCTACCAACATTCCTTAATTTTGTGACTACATTATCCTGAATCCAATGTCTATCCCACCATTCGATAGGATTAACAAACACACCACTTACCATCATACTGAAGTGAAGGTGGTCTCCTCCAGCCAAACCTGTAGAGCCTGTGTATCCTATTACTTCACCCTTACGCACCTTTTGTCCAGTAGTAACCTGAATGTTACTTAAGTGACCATACATGCTAAATAGTCCTAAGCCATGATCTAAGATAATGGTATTTCCATAAATTCCTAAATCATCTGCAAAGGCTACTATGCCGTTATTGGCTGCCTCTACAGGGGAATGGGCGGTGGAGGCCAGGTCTATCCCCAAATGAACCTGCCGGTCTACCGGCTTGCCATTATAATAATAAGTCCTCTCATCTGCATAACCGGCCATGGATTTAGAACGCTTCATACGAAGAAAAGGGCCATCCCACAGTGGCCGTTGATGGGTCTTTGAACAGATTTCCAAAATCCTTCGATGATTTTGGCTTCGCAACCTTCCATTTACCCATAAGAAAATCTCTAAGGGGCTATCTGGGCTTTGAGATTTGGAACCGAACCGGGTCTTAACCTTGCTCAAAAAATCTTGGGAAAGCTGAATCTCATCTTTTTTAAATATCTTCTTACGGACATGATAGGGGAATTCAACCACCGTTTCATTTCCAGCATAATCTTTAGCCACAAGGTTCATTTTAATAGGGAAGGATGCATTATATGGTACAGCAAAATAGACCAAATAGACCTCCTTTTGAGAAAGTTTACCCTTGAATCCCGGGAAAAACAAATCTCCCATCCTGATCCCACTCTGGGCAATTTCTTCATGGGCTTCATAGATGATAAGCCCTGAGCCTCCCTGATTTAAATAATTGAGGGGGGTTAAGACGGTTAAGCGTGGTGGGAGGGTATCAATAATTACCTTTCGCTTTATAAGTGTATGGTTCCCTCTAAAAAACCTGTTAAGGGAATAGTCCTTAACCGATACTGTTAAGGTGGCCTCTCCATCACGGAATCCCAGGTTTCTTGGCTCTATCTCTAAGTTTAAATTTACTTGATGCACCCGATCTTTCCTCAATAACGAGTAGGGGAAGCTCTGCGAATGGATTATTTTATCTTTTCCATTCTGACCAATGCCCACATAGATTTTTCGCAGCCCAGTCTTTCTGTCAGAAATATCTATGGATAGGGGCTGAATCTTGCCTATATATTTGATGTCAGGCATGAGTTTAAGACTGGGTTTTTCGAATTCCAGTTGAAACAAAACCCAGATAGTAGGAATGAGTAGTATTATGGAAATAAATTTGTAAAGATATCTTCTTAACATAGCCAGGAACTATACCAATTTGCGAGACCTCAATCAATAGAGACCATAAATTTCATGTGAAAATAACTCCTCTTGTTTAAATTCCAAATCCCAAGCATCAAATA
>DTXE01000010.1 GCA_012962595.1 Syntrophaceae bacterium
TACCTTTTGGTAAATTGTCAAGTATCTCCTGATAGTTTCACCATTCACAAGCTATGGACTATAGGCCTCGAATATTGGAGCATCTTGAACAATTCGAACAACTCGAACCATTGACTATTCACAATTTACCGTGAGCCGTCACCTACTATGAAACTTCTATTCTGGTTCTCCCTTATATTTATAGTGTATACCTATCTGGGCTACCCTCTCATCCTGTTCATATGGTCCCGGTTATTTCCTAAGGGGGTAAATAAGAAATATATCGAACCCTTTGTATCGGTGGTAGTTACAGCGTACAATGAGGAGAAGAATATTAAAGGCAGAGTAGAAAACTTGCTGTCACAGGATTATCCCCATGACAAACTGGAAATCATCGTTGTCTCAGACGGCTCCACCAATGGCACCAACGACCTAATCAACCAATTACATAACGAGCTACAACCTACAACCTGTAACTTACAACTTATCACCTATACCCCACGAAAAGGCAAGCCCCATGCCCTCAATCTGGGCGTTCAGGAGGCAAAAGGTGAAATACTTGTCTTTACCGATGCCCGCCAGCAATTTGAGAAGAATGCCATAAGGGAATTGATAGCCAATTTCTCCGATCCCAAGGTGGGTTGTGTAAGCGGAGAATTGGTTTTCTATGAAGATTCAGACAGCAGCATCAAAACTGAGATGGGAACATATTGGAATTATGAGAAGTGGATTCGAAAAAAGGAAGGTGAGGTAGGCTCGGTGGCCGGGGCAACCGGATCTATCTATGCCATACGGAAAGAACTGTATCGCCCGCTTCCCGATGACATTCTCTTGGATGATGTCTTAATCCCTATGAATATTGTCCTTGCGGGATATAGGACGGTTTTTGACTCAAAGGCCCTGGCATACGATAGGGTTTCAAAGGATATGGCCCAAGAGAAAGGTCGGAAGATCAGAACCCTGGCGGGCAACTGGCAGTTGATAGCCCGATATAGGACTTTATTGAATCCATTCAAGAACCCAATCTTTTTCCAGTACATATCTCACAAGGTATTACGATTGCTCGTCCCTTTTTGCCTTATAGGGCTGTTTGTAGCCGCCCTATTTCTCAGGGGTGTTTTCTACCATCTTGTGCTGATGACTTTGATTTTAGGAATAATTCTCCCCTATTTTGAAGGAAATATCACCAGGCTTTCTATCTTAGAAAAGATGTCCAAACTGAGCCGCGCCTTTTTATCCCTAAACTATTTTGCCTTTTTGGGCTTCTTCTACTTCCTCAAACCAAGAAAAAACTTATGGTGACAACTAGGTTATCCGGTCATTCCGTCACTACGTTATTAGGTCATTAAGGATTTGGAGGCTGAGGAGAAACAGATTACCACATTTCAGGATCGCGATAGTGCCGACAAAATTGATCAACGCGTATAACAAGGCGATATCCAGAAAATCGGGCCGCCCAGTTAAAAAACCAATATAAAACAATTTAACACCTTTTTAAGTTTAATTTAGGTTAAATTACACAGTCTATTTAAATAAATCGCTCTTAACTTTTATAAGAGCAGTTTTGTATAATTTAAACTTATAATTCTTTCTTAGTGAGGTGGTTTATGATAAAGCTAAATAGCATATTGAAAGTTAGTGGTGTTGTAGTTGCTACAACTATGTTTTTTTCTGGATGTGCAGGTTCAATACAAAATCTTGGCAAATCATCAAATTTCCAAGAGGCAAAAGAGGCTCGTACAAAAAAA
>DTXE01000011.1 GCA_012962595.1 Syntrophaceae bacterium
CACCGTTGAAAACATTCAGATCGTAATTGTTGCGGCGATGAATTACCCGATCTCCCTCACGGAAGATTCTTTCGCCGACCTGCAACTGTCTCTTGCCCTGCTGCGGAGGGTTGGCCGCGGCCTGGATCACTCTGTTCAAATTGACGGTGCCGAGGCTGCCCCTGATCATCGGAGATAATATCTGGATTTCGCAGTCCCGCCCATAATATTTTGGCACCCAGCTCAACTTTCGGAGATGCCACCTGAAGTTAACAATTAGAGGGTAACATCTCGAAAATATTTAATATTTAAAGTGAAATGCTCTTCGCTTCTTGATATATTGGTTTTGCGAAAAGATCAATAAAATCAAGGAGGAAGAGCACAAATGCATAGTACAGATCATTTTGAGATAGATCAAGAAGCAATTCGCCTGCAAAGTACAATAAAAACGTTCTTTGACAATTTTACTGTCGGTACTCTCTTGAATCGCTGCGGCATCAGGAAACTTAGAGGGATTTCTCCGTTGGCTGTCTTTGAGGCCATCTTTCTGCTGGCTTTCCAAGGTGAGAATTTTTATCGGGGAATTGCTCTCAATGGGCAATTGGGATTTAAGAAAGACGTTGCCTATGATTTTTTGAAGAATCCTCGCTATAACTGGCGCAAGTTTATACTCCGATTGGCTGCAAAAATTGTCACGGTTGTTGAACTGTTGACAAGCGAGGAGAGAGAGAAAGTACTTGTGGTTGATGACAGTGACTATGACCGTTCCCGTTCCAAAAGCGTCGAACTGCTGGCCAGAATTTTTGACCATAACAGCAGAAAATATCTCAAGGGATTCAAGCTGCTGACACTCGGCTGGAGTGATGGAGCGACATTCTTGCCGCTGGATTTCATTTTGAGATCCTCTGCCAATGTCTCCAATCGATTTCAGGGAATCATTAAAACGCTGGACAAAAGAACTTGCGGCTATAAACGTCGTAAAGAGGCAATGTCCAAGACCACGGATTTGCTCGAAGATATGGTCAAAAGGGTTCTGACTCTGGGGATTCGTGCAGACTACATCCTGATGGACAGTTGGTTTTGCTTTGCATGCCTTATCGCAAAACTGTCCCATCATGTGCCGGTCATCTGTATGGTCAAGGACATTACGAGCAATTTTTACCGGTATCAGGGGCAACTTGTGCGGCTTGGAGAACTGTACCGTCGGATAAAAAAACGTCCCGGGAGAGCGAAAATAATCGCCAGTGTCATTGTGCCGATGAAAAATGGGCCACTGGTAAAAATAGTCTTTGTGCGAAACCGTAACAGCAGAGGCTGGCTGGCCGTGCTTTCCACCGACACTGCTTTGCCGAATGAGGAAATAATCCGGATTTATGGCAAACGATGGGACATCGAGGTGTTTTTTAAGATGGCCAAGCACCACTTGAACCTGGAGAAAGAGGTGCAGCTGAGGGATTATGATGGATTGGTGGCGCATACATCCCTGGTTTTCAGCCGTTATATGTTTTTGGCCTTGCAGCAAAGATTTCATGATGATCCGCGTTCTATTGGCAGTTTGTACCACGCATGCTGTAGTGAAATCCAAGACCTCACCTTGGTTGAAGCGTTACAAAGGCTACTGACTCTGGCAATGGAAGCCGTTCGGCAATCTGGAGAATTTGCCGAATCTGTTATCAGTACCATGGTTGATGCAATAATGGGTGCTGCTCTTAGCATGATTAAACCGTTTCAGGAAGCGCACATAATACAAAAATAAAATCAACTGGTTACCTCAACTCCGAATAACGTGGCATCTCCGGAAAATCTCATTAGTGTATGCCTAGAAGAGATGGGTGTTATCTCCGTCGAAGAAGATACTATGAGAGTACTTA
>DTXE01000012.1 GCA_012962595.1 Syntrophaceae bacterium
AAAAACACGGCCAAAGGGAAGACCTCGGAAGGTTTAAAAATAGGATGTGTCCCTATTTAACTATTATAATTGACCTGATGAAAAAGGGATTGCCACACACTAGTATCTAGTATCTAGAATCTAGTATCTAGGAATGTGGGAGTGATTCCATATGTCTACAAAAGAAGAGATTCAAGAAGAGAATAGAAAAATTAGGTATCTCAGATTTCTGGTAGATTTTTCCCTAAACTACATAGCCCAGAGTGACATCTCACCGGAAGAGGCCTTTGATTTGGTGGAGAAGGTAAAAAGGCAGGCCTGTATTCTTTTTCCGGGAAAAGAGGAGACCTTCGAAATCATCTACCGGCCCAGGTTTCAAAGGGTAATTCATCAAAGATTCAGGTTTCACTAAAGTTGTCCAATCTATCTATTCACACCATCCCAAAGACCGGGAAAGTTTCCTTCGAGGGCTTAAGCCCATGAGGGGGGTCAAAAAATCTAGAAATGCAAGTAAAAGGATATCTCTAGTAAGCCTGGGCTGTCCCAAAAATCTGGTAGATAGCGAGATTATACTGGGTATGCTTGCTCAGGCTGGTTATGCAATTACCTCTCAGCCTGAAGATTCGGAGATTATTATCATAAATACCTGTAGCTTCATTGAGGCGGCTGTCCGTGAATCTCTCCAAACCATTCTGGAATTGGCCCAAATTAAAGAACATGGTCCGTGCCGCTTTTTGGTGGTCTGTGGCTGTCTGCCCCAGCGTTACAAAGACAAACTCACTCATCTACTTTCCGAGGTAGACCTTTTCGTGGGTCCTGGTGGTTTTTCCTTGTTACCAGAGCTCTTAAGGGACTTAGATGAGAAGAAAGGTATCTCCAGGCTTCATATATCCACCCCTTCCTTTATACCTGATATAGCCATACCTCGTTTGCCTTCTACCCTTCATATGGCTTACGTGAAAATTGCCGATGGATGCTCTAATGTCTGCTCCTATTGTACTATACCACAAATCCGGGGTAGTTTTCGAAGTCGTTCAATTGACTCCATAATCCAGGAAGTTACTCAATTGGCTAATATGGGGGTAAAAGAAGTCAATGTGGTGGCCCATGATACCACCGCATATGGCCTGGATTTACCGGGTTCTCCTGGACTGAAAGATCTGCTCAGAGCCCTTTCCTCCATAAATGGGATTAGGTGGATACGCATACTTTATGCCCACCCTAAAAGGATCACCAAATCACTGATTGAAGCCATCCGAGATAATAACAAGGTTATAAATTATTTAGATATCCCCATTCAGCACATAAATCCTGACATTTTAAAGGCCATGAATCGCCCATATAATGACTATTACATCCGCAATCTTATAGATAGATTAAGAAAGGCCATGCCTCACATAGTCTTGAGAACCACACTGATGGTAGGTTTTCCCCACGAGACAGATAAGGTCTTTCAAGAGCTTGTGGATTTTGTTAAGGAAATTCAATTCGATCATCTTGGTGTATTTAAATACTCTAAAGAGGGAGGAACTAAGGCCGCCACCTTTGAAGGCCATATACCAGAGAAGGTAAAGGAGCTCAGGTATCGAACTCTTATGGAGTTACAGGCCCAAATTTCTCTTAGCAAAAACCGGAGTCTGGTAGGGACTACCCAGGAGGTTATAATCGAGGAAGGCGATAATAGGGTAGGGGCCCCCTTAAAAGGCAGGACATCACATCAGGCCCCAGATATAGATGGAATAGTGTATATTACCAAAGGTTCAGGAGCTATAGGAGACATAGTAGATGTGACTATTACCGAGGCCTGCGCTTACGACCTCATTGGGGAGGTGAAAGGTAAAATCTTTTGACAATTTTCTTTACCTGGGATAAGGTTAATGAAAATTTTATCACTCAAAATAGGAATATAGTATTTATTTATGGATAGCCCTAAGGTACTTGATATGGTAAAGGATGACCTAGAAAGGATTGAGCAAGAACTGGAAAGGAATTTAACATCCCATGTCCCCTTGATATCTCAGGTGGGCAAACATATCCTTTTAGGGGGTGGTAAAAGACTAAGGCCACTTCTGTTTGTCCTCTGTGCTAGATTGTGTGATTACACTCACGATCATATTGGTCTATCTTCCATGTTTGAATATTTACATGCTGCTACTCTCCTTCATGATGATGTGGTGGATGGTGCAGAAATCAGGCGGGGAAAGGCATCTGCCAATGCGCTTTGGGGAAATTCGGCATCGATTCTGGTGGGGGATTTTTTGGTTGCCAAATCTATCTCCTTAGCTGTAAATCACGGTCATCGCAGGATGTTAGAGGTATTTTCGGACACCATCACCAAATTGGCCGAGGGGGAGGTTTTAGAGCTGGTAGGTAACTATGATTTTGATATAAAGGAGGATGATTACTTCAGGATTATTATCAATAAAACGGCAATCCTTTTCTCTGCTGCCTGCCACATTGGAGCTATATTGGGGAATGTCTCCAAGGAAAAGGAAGAAGCCCTTGCCTCCTTTGGTTTAAATTTGGGTATCGCCTTTCAATTGGTGGATGATGCCCTGGATTATACCTCGACGGCTGAGGAGTTTGGTAAACCGGTGGGCAATGACCTCAAAGAAGGCAAAATTACCCTACCCCTCATTTATACCTTAGGTCAATTGAATCAAACTGACAGAGACCGCCTGATAGAGATTATCAATACCAACCTTGAAAAGGACGGAGATTTTAAGGAAGCAGCTCAATGGGTTAAAAATTGTGGTGGCATATCTTATACCCTGAACCGTGCAAGAGGCTATGCGGATGTAGCTAAAAGGGAATTAGAGATATTTGATGAGAATCCAACCAAGGCTATCTTAATGGATTTGGCAGATTTTGTGGTAGAACGAAGGATATAATATTAGACTGATATCTTCATAAGGTCCTCTGCAATAATCAGCTCACCCTTATATTCCTTTCTACACTGTCCGTAAATATCATGTTGGTCACAAACGGGATAAAAATGGGTTAAGATAAGTTTTTTACATCGGGCGAGTGTCCCAATCTTTCCGGCTAAAGAAGGGGTCATATGGCCGTTTACCTTCATTCCATTGGGGAAGGCGCTCTCACAGATGAGTACATCGGCATCCTTTGCCAGTCTTACAAGTTCATCACAGTAGTCACTATCACCGGAATAGACCACGGCACGTCCTTTGGCCTCAATTCGGAACCCGATACTATTCTCTGTATGTCTGATGGGACAGGTATATACTGCAAAGTTTTCAAACTTTTTTGCCGAATTCCTGGTGGTATCCATTTCTATAATCTTCATAAGGCCTTCTTTGGGGACAATCCATTCTCTATATGCCCCCTTCAATCTCTCATAGAATTCTATAAATCCTGTTGGGGCTACTATAAAAAACGGCTTCTCTCTCTGATACGCCGGGGCGTATTTGGATGCAAAGAGAAAATGAACCAAATCCCCTGTGTGGTCTGGGTGAAAATGGGTGTAAAGGAGATAGTCTATTTCCTGAAGGTGGATACCAACTCTGAGGAGTTGTCTTAAGGTGCCTGAACCTCCATCAAAAAGCAGGGTTTTATGGTCTATCTTTATGGCAAGTGCTGGTGAAGCCCGCCTTAAAGAAGGCACACAGGTTCCAGAACCAATGATATAGATATCCACCCTTACCCTTTTTTAAGTAACTATATTAGCTTGCGCGGACTTGCAATGCATTTTCTATGTGACACATTGCTTATCTCATTCAGTTCTTCTACTTGATGTCAAATAAGTACTTGACTTCCCTTATAAAAAATGCCTTGACCTCAGGCCAATTGATATGGTGGATCATCTCTGGCATGGGTTCTTCTTCCGCATCATCGAAATAGATAAGGCTCTTGAGAATATGATATTCACTATAGGAGATGGTCTCGTATTTTTTGCGTAAAAATCCTAATAGCTCTTTTAATGGAAATCGTTTGCAGACAAAAAATAGATCAATAAAATCCTTTTTGCTCCCACGCCCAGAAACCGCAGAGAGCTTCATAGCAGCAATATCGGGTATGTCGGCAATTTTTAATGTTTGTTTAAAGGTCAAAAGGGGCCGCAATAAGGGATAGTCATATTTAAAAAAACAGGTTTGGGTACCTCTTAGATCGATGGTAAGGGTGTCCTTGGCCTC
>DTXE01000013.1 GCA_012962595.1 Syntrophaceae bacterium
GATGAGTTGGAGGAATTCCATGGCTTGCCAAGACTATGGTTTGTTTTAGTCCATCCTCAATTTCAGGTCTCCACCAGATGGGTTTATAACAATTTGAAATTAAAGTTGACAAGGGATAAAAATAATTCTATAAGCCACATGTATACATCCTCTTCCGACATTGCTGGTTTACTGGTCAATGACTTAGAGACAGTTACTATTACTCGGTATCCCATCATAAAGGAGATAAAGGGGATTTTGCGTTTAAAAGGGGCAGAAGGTACCCTTATGAGTGGAAGCGGGCCTGCGGTATTTGGCTTCTTTTTTGAAAAAGATAAGGCATCACGTGTTTATGAGGAGCTAAAATCTCAGAAGAAATGGGATGTATTTTTGGCCCATTCCCTATAGTTTTAAAGGCAACCAGATATCAAAGGAGCAAATATGGAAGTCACTGAAGTTCGGGTATTTCCGGTAAGTGAGGACAAACTGAAGGCCTATGTTACAATCACCTTTGATGACTGTTTTGTGGTGCGGGATGTGAAGGTAATTAATGGCAACAATGGTCTTTTTGTAGCCATGCCTAGTAAAAAGAGAAAAGATGGGAGTTTTAAAGATATGGCCCATCCATTGAATAATGAGACCAGAAAGATGATCGAAAGTAAGGTCTTAGAGGCATATAAACGGGAGGTCGAGAAGAACCTTAAGACTTAATTTTAATCTCCAGAATTGGGGTGTCGCCAAGCGGTAAGGCACGGGACTTTGGATCCTGCACACGGAGGTTCGAATCCTCCCACCCCAGCTCGCCCCGCTACCTAACTGCTAAGCAAGATTGGTAGGGGATGGAGTGGGTTAGATAAATCAACCTTTAAACAAGACAAATCCTGTATGTTATCTGAGTTAAGGGTATTTAGCGGTAATTCTAATCTTGAGCTTGCTAAAGAAATCTGTGCCTACCTGAAAATACCTTTAGGAGACGCAGTGGTCAAAACCTTTAGTGATGGTGAAACCATGGTGGAGATTGGTGAAAATGTGCGAGGTAAGGATACCTTTGTAATCCAGTCTACATCCACACCGGTTAACCACCATCTCATGGAATTACTTATTATTATGGATGCTCTGAAAAGGGCTTCAGCCAGGAGAATTACTGCTGTATTACCTTATTATGGCTATGGAAGACAGGACAGAAAGGTTGCCCCTAGGGTACCCATTAGTGCCAAATTGGTGGCTGATTTGATAATTACTGCGGGGGCAATGAGGATTCTTACTATGGATCTTCATGCGGGACAGATACAGGGCTTTTTCAATGTTCCTGTAGATCATCTATTTGCTGCCCCTGTCCTTTTGAGATACATTAAGGAGAATTTCAGCGATGACCTGGTTATAGTATCCCCTGATGCCGGAGGAGTTGAGCGAGCTAGGGCCTTTGCCAAAAGATTAGATAGTCATCTGGCCATCATTGACAAAAGACGTGAGGGGCCTGGTGAGTCAAAGGTCATGCATGTAGTGGGCGATGTTCAAGGAAGGACTGCCATAATCCTGGATGACATGATTGACACTGCGGGAACCCTTACGCAGGCAGCCTCTGCCCTTGAAGCTCATGGGGCTGAAAAGATCTATGCCTGCTGTACACATCCTGTTCTTTCTGGTCCCGCTATTGAAAGGCTCAAAAATTCCCCTATAGAGATGGTAGTGGTTACTAACACCATCCCTTTAAATGAAAAGGCCAAAAATTTTGACAAAATTCAGGCCCTTTCTGTATGCGAACTGCTTGGAGAAGCCATTAAGCGTATCCACGAGGAAACTTCTATAAGCTCTCTGTTTGTATAGGTCTGGCTATATGGAGAGAATGAAACTTTTAGCTCACATCAGAAATCAATTAGGAAAAGGACCTTCAAGAAGGCTTCGGCGCCAAGGTTTCATTCCCGCCATCGTTTACGGACCAAGAACCCATCCTAAACCTGTATATGTAACTATTTCCCAACTCAAGAGGTCCTTACATACAGGTTGGGAAAATGCCCTTTTTGATCTAACAATTAGTAGTAATGGTGAAAGTCAAATAAAGACTGTAATGATAAAAGAACTCCAAATAGACCCTGTAAGTACTAACCCACTTCATGTAGATTTCTATGAAGTGGCCATGGATAGAGAGATTACTATTGAGATACCCCTTGAATTTGTAGGGACCGCAGTGGGCGTTGAAAAAGGTGGCCTATTACAGCTCTCAAAAAGGACCTTAGAAGTAGAATGCCTTCCATCCAATATACCTCATAGTATCAAAATAGATATTAGTTCCTTAGATATTGGAGATTCTATTTTTGTAGGGGATATTTCTATGAAAGAGGGGGTCAAGGTGTTAGTGGATAGCGATCTGGTTGTAGCCACTATCCTGCCGCCAGTTGTGGAGGAATCCCCTGAAAAAGTTGAGGAAGAGACGGCTGAGGAGGTAAAAAAGGAGGGAGAGGAGGAGAGGGAATAGATTTTTAAGAGGAGGTGATGAGGACTTTATAGTTTAGGTGAATCTTATTGTAGGATTGGGGAACCCTGGAGAGAACTATAGATTAACTAGGCATAACATAGGCTTTATGGTCATCGACCATTTGGCTGAGATTCATAGGATCGAGGTTACCAGGCGGGGTTGCCTTAGTTTATATGGTGAAGGAAGCTTTAATAACCAAAAGATTGTTTTGGCTAAACCCCAAACCTTTATGAACCGTAGTGGAAATGCAGTAAAGAAACTCCTTGACTTCTTCCACATTGAATTGGTAAACTTGATCTCAATCCATGATGATATAGACCTTGATTTTGGACGCCTTAGGATTGTAGATGGTGGAGGCCATGGAGGGCATAAAGGGGTTTTTTCTATTATGGAAACTATAACCAGCCAAGATTTTAAGAGGGTAAGGATTGGGATTGGCCGCCCCAGATATAATGAGAATATAGAGGATTATGTGCTTAGTCCTTTCTATCCTGATGAATATGATAGACTTTCTCAGGTTATATCTAAAGCGGGAGAGGCGGTGGAAGCTATAATCCTAAAAGGCCCTTCCCAGGCAATGACACATTTTAATAGATAATCCTAGGAGATTCTAAGGACACCAAAAGGTAGCCTATGGTAGGTACAAATACTTTTCCTGGACAAAGAGGCACCATTTGTAGGTAAGAAGGGGGTGGTAAACGGGTCAGATTGAGGAAAGGTCAAATACAGCGCTATGAAGTTTTAGGATATTGACTATGGTATAATTTAGGTTTGGAAGGAGGGAAATTATGAATGTCTTAACATTTGCTATGGTTGCTGCCGCGGTAGGCGTGCTTTATAGCCTCCTAACACGGGCCTGGGTATTGAAACAGGATGCCGGTACCGCACGTATGCAGGAGATTTCCGGTGCCATCTATGAAGGGGCCAAGGCATTTATGAATCGGCAGTATAAGACAGTAGCTATGGTGGGTATTGTTATTGTTATCCTGATAGCCATCTTTCTGGGTATCTATCCTGCTATTGGGTTCATAATAGGTGCAGTGGGTTCCGCCAGTGCTGGCTATATCGGGATGTTTGTGGCAGTGAGGGGTAATGTACGTACGGCACAAGTAGCTAATGCCGGTGGTACAGTAAGTGATGCCTTAACTTTGGCCTTCCGTGGGGGAGCGGTCACCGGACTTTTGGTTGCAAGCCTAGCGCTGCTAGCGGTCTCTGGCTATTATGCCGCAGTTAGGCAAATTGAACCTGAAAAGGCTTTGTGGGCCCTGGTAGGACTGGGGTTTGGCTGTTCCCTAATCAGCGTCTTTGCTCGACTGGGAGGTGGTATCTATACTAAGGCAGCAGATGTAGGGGCTGACTTGGTAGGAAAGGTAGAGGCAGGGATACCGGAAGATGACCCTAGAAATCCCGCCACTATTGCAGATAATGTGGGAGATAATGTGGGGGACTGTGCAGGTATGGCGGCAGACCTCTTTGAGACCTACGCCGTAACCTTGGTAGCTGCCATGTTGCTGGGTAAGACCATATTCGGTGCAGAGAGTATGGCGGTTCTATTCCCATTGTTAATAGGTGGAGTCGCTATTCTTGCCTCGGTAATCGGAACATTCTTCGTCAGATTGGGAAAGAGTGAATACATCATGGGGGCCCTTTACAAGGGTTTTGCTGCATCTGGTATATTAGCAGCGGTTGCCTTCTTCCCCTTAGCTTATAGGCTCATGGAAAATGTGATGGATAAGGAAGGTTATGCTATTCCTCCATTCAATATCGCTATGTGTGCGGTCATCGGTTTATTAGTTACAGGGGCTATTGTGGTCATTACCGAATACTACACTTCAAAGAGCTTTAACCCTGTTAAGCGCATTGCGGAGCGCAGCACCACAGGCCATGCTACCAATATCATTGCAGGACTTGCGGTAAGCATGCAAGCCACAGCCGCACCGGTACTGGTAATTGCAGGGGCTATCCTCTGGGCCTATTATTTAGGTGGTGGTTTCGCTGGTCATCCAGGACCGGGTCTCTATGCCATCGGTCTTTCAGCAATGGCTATGCTAGGCATGACTGGGATTGTAGTAGCTATTGACTCTTTCGGACCCATTACCGATAATGCCAGTGGAATCGCTGAGATGTCAGGGCTCTCTGATGATCTCCGTGCTAAGATTACCGATCCTCTGGATGCAGTGGGAAATACCACCAAGGCAGTAACCAAGGGATATGCCATCGGTTCTGCAGGACTGTGTGCCCTGGTACTCTTTGCCGAATATTCCCGGTCCTTTGAAGAATTTGGCATAACCCTAGATTTTAGCCTCTCTAATCCGAAGATCCTTGCGGGACTATTTATCGGAGGCCTGGTACCTTATCTCTTTGCCTCATTTGCCATGGAGGCGGTGGGTAAGGCTGCTGGAGGCGTGGTGGAAGAGGTGCGCCGCCAGTTCAGAACCATCCCTGGAATCATGGAGGGAACTGCTAAACCGGAATATGGAACCTGCGTAGATATCGTTACCAAAGGGGCATTGAGGGCTATGGTAGTACCTGCACTCCTGCCAGTGGGTACACCTATTCTGGTAGGCTTCATCCCATTGCTAGGTAAGGAGGCATTAGGCGGGGTATTGATTGGAACTATTGTGACAGGACTTTTTGTAGCCATCTCTATGACCAGCGGTGGTGCTGCCTGGGATAACGCCAAGAAGTTTATTGAAGAGGGACTTTATGGCGGTAAAGGTAGCGACGCCCACAAGTCTGCAGTCACTGGTGATACCGTAGGTGATCCTTACAAAGATACCGCTGGCCCAGCTATCAACCCGGTGATCAAGGTGATCAACATAGTGGCTCTACTTCTGGTTCCTCTGATTGCATAGCAAGGAGGGTAGCGAGTCAAAGGCCGACAGTAACCTGTCGGCCTTTTTTATTGTTGATTCTTTGAGGCAATTGGTAAATAATATACGGCGTGTTTGCCAGATGAAACCCTCATGGCCC
The DNA here is from genome assembly GCA_012962595.1 of Syntrophaceae bacterium. Lineage (GTDB taxonomy): Bacteria > Desulfobacterota > DTXE01 > DTXE01 > DTXE01 > DTXE01. Next base: position 5,429 of record DTXE01000013.1, read on the forward strand.
TCCGGGCCACAAAGAAGAATGAAAATGCAATTAGGCAGAGATTAAAATCCCAAA
>DTXE01000014.1 GCA_012962595.1 Syntrophaceae bacterium
TAGCGTCGCCCCTCAGTAGGCTCGGAATTCGGATTTCGGAATTAACATTGTAGGCATTTTAAATTGGAGCCCATGAGGAATCATCCAATTACAATGGTCAGTTTATTTATTATAAGCGTTGTCTTACGGGCAGAGGCCGCCTTTGATGATGATTTCATCGGCGCACGCGCGAGGGGCATGGGAGGAGCTTTTACTGCGCTTTCGGACGAAGCTGATGGACTCTTTACCAACCCCGCCGGCTTATCGCGCCTCGCCTCGCCGCAACTGACTGCGACAATGGCGTCCCTATACGCTGGACTAAGTGATGAAAGCTCTATCACACAGAATCTCGTTGGCTACGCCTACTCAAATCCTCAAAAGGGGGCTATAGGATTCGCCTGGAAGCGATTGTCCGTTAGCAACCTGTATTCGGAAAACGTTGCCGCAATCGGTTTGGCAAAACAGTATAAATTCGGTTCCGAGGACAAAACTCGTACCTTCTCTTTGGGAGCAACTGTCAAACTCCTGCACTGGTCTGTTACTCCAACTATCGGGGCAGATGGAAACATCGTAGAAGAGATAAAAGGCCGGACGAACATTGGGTTCGATGCTGGCATAATCTTTCGCCCATCGGAGAATGCCCCAATAGCCGTTGCTCTGCAAAATATCAACCGTCCAAATATCGCATCTCAAGATTCTAACATCAGCGAAAGGCTGCCTGTGGTCATTAAATTGGGCGTTGCTGTCTTAGGGGAAAAAGTCTCCTGGGCAATGGATTTGGGATTTAAGCGAACTCAAGTCGACGTTCGAGCGGGATTTGAATGGAAGTTTTACCAGGATACTTTTGCTCTGAGGTTGGGCTTTCGACTGGAAAATCTGGCTTGGGGGTCTAATATCACTCTTGGCGGAAGTTTAAAACCACAAAAAAGTTTACGCCTTGATTACGCTTTTTTATATCCGATAGGCAACATCACTGATACTTTCGGTTGCCATCGGATGAGTGTGGTGTACAACTTTTAAGAAAGCACGGAGGCTATTAACCTATGAACAAAGCAGAAAATAACATAGAAGGTCCCCGCGGCACAAAAATGGAGGAATATGAAAAAACCTTAGCATTGGCACAAAGCATATTCACCCGGGCGGACTTAGCGAGAGAGTACTCATTAGAATGGAATCAACAGAACTGCGAGAACCTGCGCATTATTCTCATCGATAATGAGCCGATTGCCAATGTTGGGTTTTCACAACGTGAGGCTTTCATCCTCGGCAATCGCGTAACGCTGGGTCTAATCGGAGGCGTCTGCTGCCATCCCGATTATCGCAACCGCGGCTTCGCTGGCGCATGCCTTCAGGATGCCATCGCGCAGCTCACGCGACGAGGTATAACGCTTATGCCCGTCAGCGGACGTCGCACCCTTTATTTCCGACATCATTGCGCCTGCGCCGGTGTCCAATACCAAGCCGTAATTTCAAAAGACAAACTGCCGGTCAGCATGCTTGACGGTGTATCCATACGGCGTTATTCGCGAGAGATGCTCACCGCGCTTTTGCGGATTTACCAGCGCGAGCCCATCCGCTACATCCGCTCAAAAGAGGTCTTTGCCATCCTGATGGAACGCGGCGCAACAGAAGTGATACTCGTCGGCGACAGGCCGGTTGCTTATGTTAAATCGCGGGGCATTGAACAATCAGATGACGGTTCGCGGATATTATCGCTTTATGAACTAACGGGACCAAGGGGACTAATTGTGGCATCGCTGCCAGCGCTGGCAGCGCGGGATAACGTGGACAAGTTCATCCTTCACCCTCTATATGGAACGGACGAGGCAATTCGTATCGCTCTGGGAAATATCGGCGTTAAAGTTGAACGCAGTGAGTCACTCTCAGGGACAGTACGGATAATCAACTTTCCACTGCTGATGGCACAGATGATCATATCCTCCCGGTATGTTGTTGCCTTAACAGGGGCCGGCATATCTGTGGAAAGTGGCATTCCGTCCTTTAGAGGAAGTCAAGGGCTTTGGAATAAATATGATCCTATGGAGTTTGCCCATATAGACGCCTTTATTTCTAATCCTCACAAGGTATGGAATGTAATGAAAGAATTTGGCGCCATCTTCCATAGGGCTAAGCCAAACCCAGCCCATAGGGCATTGGCGGAGCTAGAAAGACTGGGTTACTTAAAATGCATCATCACTCAAAATGTGGACAACCTTCATCAGGATGCTGGAAGCAAAGCGGTTATAGAATATCATGGAAGTGCCAGAAGGCTTATTTGCCTTTCTTGTGGAAAGAGGTACAGGAGTTCTGAGATTTCGCTAAATATCCTTCCACCCACCTGTATCTGTTCGGGTATCCTTAAGCCTGATTTGGTCTTCTTTGGTGAACCTATTCCAAAAGATGCCAGAATGGGGGCAGAAAGAGAGGCTAAGATATGTGACCTCATGTTGGTCATTGGTACCTCTGCCACAGTTGCTCCTGCAAGCTACTTACCAATTATGGCCAAGAAAAATGGAGCCATCCTCATAGAGATTAACCCAGAGAAAACCTCTTTAACCAGAACCATTGCTGACCATTCCATCCAGAAATCGGCAACAGTGGTTCTGCCCAGCATTGTAAAAGCGATAGAATGCCTAATGCTAGAGAAATAAAAGGATACCAGATACAGGATACGTATGGTGCATCGTGAATCAGTATATTGACTTTTAAGGCGGGCTTCACTAAGATGACTATAATCTATTTAACGAAAGGGAAGGGTGTCCTCCATTCATGCGTAGTTCATTGGAAGCTGATATTATCAAAATGGTGTTCAATGCTGGACCTATGGTTCAGTTTGTCCTCCTTCTCCTTCTATTTTTCTCTGTGACTACCTGGGCCATTATATTAATGAAGTACAGGTTATTCAGGCGTGCCAAGAAAGAATCCAAAAATTTTCTGGAGATATTTTGGAAGAGTAGGAACTTATCCAGTGTTCTCAAGGAATCGAAGTTTTTAAGATACAGCCCACTAGCAGAGATGTTACGGGTTAGTTATATTGAACTCAACAAGATGGAGGAAGCCAGTGTAAAACTAAAAGATAGAAATACTGCTCAGGGAATAATAGCTTCAAATCCTCAACTAGCTGATATTGATAATATCAGCAGAGCATTGGGAAGGTCTATCAACATCCAGATTACCAGATTGGGCAGACACTTAAGTTTTTTGGCTACCACCGGAAATACTGCACCATTTGTGGGACTTTTTGGGACTGTATGGGGTATTATGAGTGCCTTTAGAGAAATAGGGCTCAGGGGATCAGCCAATTTGGCTACTGTAGCTCCAGGCATAGCGGAGGCCCTGGTTGCCACCGCTGCTGGATTGGCGGCTGCTATTCCTGCGGTGATGGCTTATAATTACTATATTAATCAATTGAGAATTTTAGAGGCAGAAATGAGAAATTTTTCCTCAGACCTCATCAATATTATTAACAGGGATGTGTTAATTAGGGTATCTAATAAGAGATAGTTATGAGTTGCAAGTTTTTAGGTTTGAATTAAGGGAGAGCTCTGAAAAGATCCTTTTCGCTCCGTAAACTGTACAATGCAGGAACAGGATAACAATCTTAGGTATTGTGAGCCGTGCATCATGTATCCTGAATCAAATTTAGGCATTTGGATTTTGACATTTGGGCTTGATACATAAGGTACCCCAAAAATTTCATAACATCACATCTGTGGAGCCTTTTCAGAACTCTGTAAGTGCTATAATGACGTTAGCCTAAGAAGGGTAAAGCAATGGAGAATAAGAGATTATTATCAGATATTAATGTCACTCCACTGGTGGATGTGATGTTGGTTCTCCTCATTATCTTCATGGTAACTGCCCCCATGATGATGCAGGGGATTGATGTAAATCTACCCGAAACTAGATCTCAAGCCTTTGAATCACATAATGAAGCTCCCTTGGTTATAACTATAACTGAAAAAAGGGAAATTTTGCTGAACGATTATAAGACAGACCTTGGTACCCTGGGAAAAAAATTGAAGGCCATCTGTGGAAACAGGGCGCATAAGGAGGTGTTTTTAAGGGCTGATAAGCGGGTGCCTTATGGGTTTGTGGTAAAGGTTATGGATAGAATCAAGAATGCAGGCATAGAAAAACTGGGTATGGTTACAGAACCTTTAGAGACAAAGAGAACGTGATGTCTTCTCACACCTATGTAATAGAGGATGGAGTATGGCGAGAATTATGTGGAATGTTTGTAATCTCAATAGGGTTGCATATGCTGGCATTTTTTCTGATGTTCGCAGTTTTTCATATCTCCTCCAAGAAGGTCTATTTACCACCTGTTTATACCGTTGACTTGGTAAGTTTACCGGTATCTCCTTCAGTCCAAAAAAAATCACAGCTAGCAAGGACACCTACTGAGCCTATTTACAAAGAAGGAGCCATACTATCAGCTAAAGGGCCTGTAAAAGAGTACGTTCAGAGAAAGATAGCTAAAAAACCGATTCTAACCAATGATCGACAGGTCAAAGAAAAATTGGTAGAGGTTCCCAAAGTTATTAGATCTTCTATTGAGCGCATTCAAAAGTCTCTGTCACCCGAAAAGAAGATTGAAAGTGCTATCGCAGCAATCCGGGCAAAGGTAGGCCAGGGTCAGACTAAAAGCCCACCTGCTTCCGCAGGCATCCTTGGGGGCTCATCTGCAGGAACTGTGCCTGATGAAGTGGCTTTACAATTGAGGATATATTATACTCAAATATGGAAGGAGATAAGAAACAACTGGGTTCTTCCTGAGCAAATGATAAGAGATAAGAAAAACTTACAGGCTATTGTGGTAATTGAGATTAGAAGTGATGGAAAGATTGTCCATATTGAGTTTGAAAGGGAATCAGGTGATGATTTCTTTGACCGTTCGGTTATAAAAGCTGTTCAGCGATCAAGCCCTCTCCCTCCGCTTCCTAAGGAGTATATGAAACCCACCCATGAGATAGGCATTCGATTCAATTTATCAGAATTAGAAGCGGGATAACAGGAATGAGAAAGTTTGGCATAGCCCTCCTTTTTGTAATCTTATCAACCCTATGTTTTCATACCCCCTTATCAGAGGCCCGCTTCTACATTGATATTAATGCCCCTGCATTGAGTGCCATTCCCATTGCGGTTTGCGATTTTAAAGATATAGATAGAACCGGCAATTCCAGACTGACAAGGTCTTTACCCCAAATCCTTAATGATGATTTAGTCTTTACTGGACTATTTAAGTCTCTGGCTCCAGAAAGTTTTTTAGATAACCCGGGATTGACACGGGAGCAAATCAATTTTAAAAACTGGCGTTTAATTGGTGCAGAACTTCTGGTCACCGGCGGGTTTTCAGTTAATGGGAATACATTGGAATTGAGAATGTACCTTTTTGATACCTTTGGGGCAAGTATGATCCTGGGTAAGAAATATAGGGGCAACATGGAAGATCATAGAATAATGATCCACCGATTTGCTAATGATATAATCCATCACTTAACAGGCGAAAAAGGAATTTTTCTCACACAGATCGCTTTCATTTGTGATGTCACAGGACATAAGGAGCTCTACATAGCGGATTTTGATGGATACAATCCCCACCAGATCACTAATAATAAGTCTATCACACTTTCACCTAGCTGGTCACCCAATGGAAATGAGATAGCTTACACCTCCTATAGGGACGGCAATCCTGATATTTATGTGAAAGATCTATATACAGGAATTTCTAGAAAACTAGCAAGCTATCCAGGGCTCAACATAGCACCTGCATGGACACCATCAGGGGAGTTTGTGGCTGCCACATTAAGTAAAGATGGAAATCCTGATATTTATCTTCTTTATAGGAATGGAGAGATTTTTAAGAAACTGACCAATCATCGGGGAATTGATGTCTCTCCAACATTTTCCCCCGATGGAAAACACATGGCCTTTGTATCTGACAGATCAGGAGGCCGTCAGATATATATAATGGACATTGATGTAGGCGAGACCAGAAGGCTTACTTTTAAGGGAAGACAAAATGAATCACCCACTTGGTCTCCCAAGGGAGATAGGATAGCCTTTGTGGGTATGGATGGTGGGAAATTCCAGATTTACACTATAAAACCTGACGGTTCGGATCTGAGACAGCTGACCCACCTAGGGAATAATGAAGCCCCTTCATGGTCGCCGGATGGGAGACTTCTTGTATTTAACTCGAATAGGGATGGAAAATGGTCTATATATGTGATGAATGCCAATGGAACGAATCAAAGAAAGATACTCTCTATGAAGGGAAATCAAATGAGCCCCCGTTGGTCGCCAAGGTTGGAATGGTGAAGGCTAAAAAGATTTAATATAGGGAGGAAAAAAATGAAACATTATGTTAGGGTAAGGTTGTTTACCTTTATATGGATGGGCATATTCCTATCATCCATATTTTTTGCTATCTCTTGTGCTAAAAAGGTGGTCAGGAAACCAGCCCCAGAGATTTCTGTTACCCAAGAGGAGGTAAAACGATTGGAAGAAGAGAGGGAAGCCAGAAGGAGAGCCATGATTGAGGAAGAGGTCTTGCGTGAAGAGGGAAAACCTATAGGTAGGTACGTAGGTGATTGGGAGACACAGAAAAAAGATTTTGAAATGGAGGATATCCATTTTGAGTTTGACTCCGCTGTTTTAACAGAGGATGCTCAGAGTATACTGAGAAAAAAGGCAGCATGGTTACTGGATAATCAATCGGTGGAGGTTTTAATTGAAGGTCATTGTGACGAGCGGGGTACCGCTGAGTACAATCTGGCTTTGGGAGAAAGACGGGCTACAAGTGCCAAATCCTTTCTGACTTCGCTAGGCGTAGATGCCAATAGGCTAGCCACCATTAGCTATGGCGAGGAAAAACCCTTAGATCCTGGCCACAATGAAGAGGCATGGGCGAAGAATAGAAGAGTCCATTTTGTTATAGCAAAGTAGCTACTTTTTGGTTTTTGAGGGGCTATAAGATGTCATATCTTTTTTATATATTATTTATCTTTGCCTTTCTGGGTGCTGGTTGCGCAACCAAAAGCGATGTAGTTTACCTCAATGAACACGTCATAAGCCTAGACCGCCGCATTTCCAGGATGGAAAATCAAATCTCGAAAATTGAAGAAGAGGCAAAAGAGGCTATGCAAGCAGTTGAAGAGATGGGCAGACCTGCACTTACTGGTCAGGCACATCTCCAGGCACGTTTAGATGCCATTCAGGCTGATATAAACGAATTACGTGGCCATTTAGAGGAGCTATCCCATGATATTGCAACTTTAAGGCTGGCAGGTATAGAAAATAGGATAGCGCGCATAGAAACATTTCTAGGATTTGAGGTTCAAAGGGTTGTTCCACCCACTCATGTATCAGGTGAAACCAAAGAGCTCACCGTATTTCCTAGTGAGGAAAAGGTTGAAATACAGGATCCTGAGGTACTCTATAGAGAAGCCTACAAACTTTATGAGAGTGGTTTATTTGTACAGGCTAGGGAGAAGTTTAAGGAATACCTTGGTCTATTTCCAAATACCGATAAATCCGATAATGCCCAGTTTTGGATCGGTGAATGCTATTATAGTCAAAAGCGCTACGAGGAGGCCATCCTAGAATATGAAAAGGTTATAAGGGATTATCCTAAAAGCAATAAAATTCCCGGTGCCCTCTTGAAGCAAGGCCTTGCCTTTTATGAATTGGGAGATAAAACTAGCTCAAGGCTCTTATTAGAAAAGGTGACCAAAGATTATCCCCATACTAATGAGGCCAAAATAGCTAGTAGAAGGTTAGAGCGAATAAGATAAGACCTAAAGAAACCCGCCCGCCGATTCACGATACACGATTCACGATACACGATAGCCAGAAGAGGTATTATCATGTATCGTGTTTGAAATTTAAGTAAGTTATGACTGATAGACACTCACGAGAGATCTTCTGCTGGATGCTATATGATTTTGCCAATACCGCCTATACAGTGATAATTGTTACCTTTGTCTACTCGGTATATTTTAAAAATATAGTATGTGAGGGGCTTGGAAATCGTGGCGATTTGCTTTGGGGGATAAGTTGTGCCCTATCCATGTTAGTAGCCGCTACTTTGTCCCCTTTATTAGGAGCCATTGCCGATCATTCCCATTCCAAAAAGGGATTTTTAATCTGGTTCTCCTTGCTGTGCATAATCTCTAGCGGTTTGCTTTCTCTTGTTCAAAAAGGAATGGTATTTTTAGGGATGTTTCTATTTATTCTGGCTAATGTGGGATTTCAGGGAGGGGTGGTATTCTACAACGCCTTTCTTCCGGAACTGGTACCACCCGATAAGATGGGAAGGATATCAGGCTATGGATGGGCCTTTGGATATTTGGGGGCCATTTTTATTATTTTTATTTCCACCCCCTTCCTTATCGATGGATGGATACCAGAAAACCTTGCCAATATCCGATTTACCTTCCTTTTACAGGCCGCATTTTTTGCCATATTTTCTCTACCTGCCTTTATAGGATTAAACCAGAAAAGAAGAAAGACTCCCAATACCTTTAATTTAGGTCTGATCAAGATGGGTTTTCAGAGGTTATGTGATACATATAACCACATAGGGCGATATAAGGAACTGCTGAAGTTTCTTATTGCCTATTTTGTGTATATGGAGGGTGTTACCACTATCATATACTTCAGCACTATATATGCCAGCAACACCCTGGGATTTACCTTAAAGGAGTTGGTAGGTTTTTATGTAGTAGTCCACACAGCAGGGATTATGGGAGCAATACTGTTCGGCAGGCTAGCGGATATTATCTTACCTAAAAGAACCATTAGTATTACCCTTATAATGTGGATAATAGTAACAGTGGGGGCCTATCTAGCTTATGTAAAAGCCATCTTTTGGTCTATAGGATTGCTTGCTGGCTTGGCCATAGGTTCCTCTCAGGCAGTTAGTAGGTCTATGATGGGTCTCTTAACACCCAAAGAAAAGGTGACCGAATTCTTCGGGTTTTATGGAGTATTTACAAAGTCCTCCGCAGTCATTGGTCCCTTTGTATTCGGTGTGGTATCGGCTCTAACACAAAGCCAGAGGTTTGCCATAATCTCCGTAGCCCTCTTTTTTATAGTGGGTTTCATTTTGCTTCAATGGGTTGATGAAAAGAAGGGGTACCAATTATAGGCAGGAGGGTTTCTTAGCAGCAGCGGCTCTCTGTTCTCAGAGAGGTGCACACTAACAACCTAGGATTTTGGGAAGAGACCAAATTTCTTCGTACAATTTTGAGGTCGGTGATGAATTTGATTACGAAATATTATTAGACGAAAATGAATCCAGTCCA
>DTXE01000015.1 GCA_012962595.1 Syntrophaceae bacterium
ATAAGATGTTCGGAACCATTGAGGTATTCCTGGGCCAGTTCCATAAATCCCTCAATTTCTCTCCTTTTTATTTCCTTCTCATCCACGCTATATATCTCCCTCCCACTTTTTTTAACCCTATAGACCAGATAATTGGGTGGAAATTGCCAATCATAAATATCATAAATATGGGTTTCTATAAACTCTGCAAAGTGGCTTGAAATATCAAATGATAAATCAAGACAAAACTCGGCCAGCCCTTCCCTTCCATTAAAACTTACAATTAATATGTCTATATCACTCCTTTCATCAAATTCACCCTTGTGGAAGGAGCCAAATAGGTAAATTTTGGCAACATTTGATGCAGTCTCAGCCTTAAGCAGCTTGGTTAAGAAAAAGTCGAGGGCCTTTTTCTTTTTTTCAAAAAGCACCATCTTTTGAGTGTTATTCGTTTTGATTTTTCTTCTCATGATGGAGAAACCCCGATGTCAAAACCTCCCCCTCGCATTATCTCAAACATTTTGCCAGCCGTTTTATAGGACTTTTTTGCCCTTTTAAAAGATCCTCGGCTACTTCCTTGGTGCAGATGTCCACGGCCGCATATAGTACTCCACCTTCCTCCTTCCCATACACTGACCACCCATGCCAATCTTTGGCCAAGCCAACGTCTTCAATCATGTTATGAAGGCCTTGAGAAATTTCATCCCCACATTTGTCTATTATCTCCCCTTTATGCTCATCCATCAGTTTAAGAATCTGGCTGCTCGGATCATGGGTCCAAAGAGGCTCAGCATAGATGGAAATTACTGCCTTGGCTGAAAGTTCAATGCAAAGCTGGGCATTTTGGTCTGAAGCAGCATAGTCCCTTTCACTAGCCTTTAAGCAAGCCGCTGCATCCTTTAATTTTCTCTGAACCTCTGTAAGATTCCTCATCAGTCTCTTACTCTTATCTCTTTGACCTCCCCCAACCTAATATCTTTAAATGCCCAGTATCTATAACCATTTAGCTCTCTTTCTTCCAGCCCCGCATCTATGGCTGCTTTAACAATGTTTTGAAAAAGCTCACTGATTCCACCATTATCAAAAATAATAATCCCTTCCGATGCTAACCTCAGCACGTACCAGTTACTTATTTCCCTTAGTCCTTTTAGTGTGTAGGTGATGACTGTTACATCCCGTTCAAACCTTGCAAGAGCATTTCTTATCAATCGAGACCACATGAGGTCTGTCTGAACGCCGGGTTTTTTGTCCTTTAACACCACAAAGACATCTATGTCACTTTTGGGACCAAAATCCCATCCTCTGGCTAATGAGCCAAAAATCCCTATAGCCTCAGCCTCTTCCAATTTGTGTCCCAAAGACCATAATGTATCCCTTACCCTATCTATGGTTATTTTTTCCATTGGTTCGTTCTATCCCTCTTTTTCCATGTAGGTAAGGATAATTTGTGCATATCTCTCAAAGAAATGGATTTCCTGGGTAATGATTTCATAGATTTTCTCATAATCTATTTGCCAATAGAGATGAACCAAAATATTACGTAGGCCAGCCAAAGAGACTATTTTCTCACCCATTTCATAGGGAACAACCCCGTTTTCTGCTAAAATCCTACCGATTTTTTTATACTCATCCGGAATGGCCAATCCTTTCACGGCAATAATGTGTCTTCCGATATCTAATGTGGCCTCAATAGCGATTCTTAGATAATGCTCCACAAGAGCCCTTTTAGTGGAATCCTGTTGGAGAAATTCTGCCTTTTCAAGACTTTTGGCCATTTTCTCTAAATGTAAAACAGCCTCTTCTATCCGATCTAAAAAAAGGTTAACCCTTTCCTTATTTAATCTTCGCATGGCCTTTATAATTCCTTCCCTTATATTTTGATGTAAATAATGCCAGTGTTCCAGTCTTAGGTGATTTGTATCGAAATAATGAAAGATAGTTTCGTCAATAAATTCAGTAACTACATTTTCATCTTTAAAAAGGATAGGTCTACCTGATTTAATGACTGACATTCTAAATTGAGGGGATGCCTCGTTAAGCATGAGAATATCGATATTGTCGGCCCCCAATAGTCTACACAAATCCTCATGTATCTCGCTATAGGTGTTAAGCCAATGATACTTACAAGGATCAGGAAGGATGGCAATATCTAAATCTCCCAATGACTTTAGATCATCCATTAAAATGGAACCAAAGAGATAGGCAAGGAGTACCCCATTTTTAGACAAGATCTCCTGGATATGGGGAATCTTGTCCAAGACCTCCTTTCTGGTAAACATTTTCGGATTAAGACATAAATCAACACGCATTATAACTCACTTGGGTTTGGACTTTGAAGATATTATTTCAATTAAGGATTTAGCCAGATGTATAACTTCCTTGGCGTTATCCTTGGTTAGAACCGCATTGGGTTTATATCTGGCATCATTTCGGATCTTTAAACAGGCATGCAGACTGCAACCTATCTCCTTTGTAATTTCACCAGGAACCACATAGAGTTGACTAAAAACGTTTATTATGCCCCCATGACTACCTGGAAGATCGTCTTCTTTCAAAAGAATAAGGCCTTTGGCAGCCAACTCAGCGGCATTATACCCTGCATCAATGGCAAGACGGATGCGGCCTCTTTCCAAGGCTTCTTGAGCGGAATCATGATACTCTTCTGCCAACCTTTTTAAATCTTCGAGAATCTCCATTTTGATATCATCTTTTGCCATGGAGTAAACCTCCATTCCATACCTTAACACATTGTAAAGAAAATAGTCCCTTACTGGAAAAAGTTCATCAATACTCAAGATGACTATTTCTAGTGGGACGCCTTTGGTTATAAGAAAATCATAGCTCTTATTTAGAAGAGACCTTTCGATGTGAGAACCATCTGTAGTAACAATCAGGATGTCTATGTCTGAAAATGCAGTAGCCTCTCCTTTGGCATAGCTTCCAAAAAGATAAATCTTCACAATCTTATCTTTAAGCTCACTACTTAGGAGATAGTCTCTAAATGCTGAGAGAATTTCCTTAATTTCTGCAAAATCACTCATGTCTCCAATTTTTTCCAAAATCTCTCGCAGTCTCTCCCCAAGGCTAATGATCTCTTCAGCTTCTCTAGGAACCTCTCCAGTCTTTACAAATAATTCTCCAAACTTGTTGATAATCCCCCGCGAGAACTAGGGATATCCGGTAATCTCAGGAGACCCTTAACAATCAACTCGCAGGCGTTGTAAGCAGCGTCTACCGCTATTCGAAAATAGCCTTTTTGGCAGTTGGCCCTTGAACCATCTAGGTATTCAGAAGCAAGTTTCAAGTAGTTCTGTGCCTCCTTCCTTTTTAACCCCTCCACATCCATGCTATAAACCTCTCTCTCCCTTTTAAGGTTATAGTAAAGGAAATAGGACTGCGGATAACGTGCTTCGTCCACACATCTTATTAATGATTCCACACTTTCACCGGTGGCCATACCTACCTC
>DTXE01000016.1 GCA_012962595.1 Syntrophaceae bacterium
CATGAAATTTTTTAATCTCCTAACTGGCAAAATCTACTCTTTACTCTCTAGGGGAGGAGCTATTTTCAGGTGAAATAGAGACAATAAAAATGGCCTTACAACTTACCGCTGATTACCTCTTCATCGATGATTTAGATGCCCGCCACGTGGCAGAAATAAATATTAGGAAAAAATCGGGCACTACTGCGATAAAGGGAACGCTAGGCATCCTGGTTGAATTATACCAAAAGAAACTAATCTCTAAGTTTCAACTTAAGGAGTATCTCCTGGAAATAAAAAAGCGACCGGATATCTGGATAAGCTCAAGACTCTGTGATAAGTTGATCGAAGCATTAGAGACCGGGGCTTTGGATTGATTGACCCTGAAAGTTCTACCTCGATGTGACGTTAGTTAAAAGAAGATGAGAAACCCATATGGAAGATGATTATGATTCCCCTTTCCACCCGCAAAGGCAAAAAGGGCTATGATAGAAAGCGGGCCAGCCCGTTTTAATGCCTTTGCCTCCATTGTGTGAGGCCAGATAAGCTCCCTCGCCGAAGATTTTTCTCTGGATCGAAAAAGTCATCATTCACAAAAAATCAGGGGGAGAAATTGGCGTAAATACGATGGAAATTGCTTAAAGATTGTGGTAGAATTTGCTTCAAAGCGGATCTACAAGGATGTATATCTGACATAGTTATATATCATCTAAATTGGCAGTATGTCGGAGACTGTTAGTTAGGCAACATTTTCAAGACTCGATCTACTTATTATTCTGATTCTGTATCCATGATGAACTTCTTATCTTAGTTGCTATCATTGTAATTCTAGTGGTCGTTTTCGGAATCCTCCAGTCAGCTATAACAGGCTCTTCCACTGTGGATCAAAAATTTTGGCTGTTTTACGCTGGCCCAGAGAATTATCTGGATGAAAATGGGGAGCGAGATTTTCAGGGGAAAATGTTCTGGAGTTGTGGACCTGGAACACGTAAAGGTGATTTAGTCCTTCTTTACCGAAAATCTATCAATCAGCTTACTGTTAATGCCTTAATTCGTAGGTTTAAGATGACAGAAGAGGTTGCTCAGGACATCAAAAAAGGAAGGTTGGAAAAGATATTTCAGCCCTTTGGCAAGCGGTATCTGACAGTAGACGCAAATTTTTTTGGCAGTGGCCATACGGCTGTTACGTGCAGGAAATACAAAAATTTAATCCTCCCGTGAGGTTGGAGGAGTTGAAGTCGGTTCCTGAATTAAGAAGGTGGGAATCACTTCGTTGGAACTTGCAAGCCAAGGGTCACAGTGCTTTGGAAATTCTCTCAAAGATCATTGAAAGGAAATGTGGAGTTAAAATAAATCAAAAAAGTTAAAACGTTATCTAGTGAAAGGCCTTAGTATTACTGAATAAAAAGAGAGAAAATGAGAGACAAAAAGGCAAAAGTATCAGAAGTTAGTAATCTTCTCTCATCTTTTGCTCAGGGGAAACTATCAAAAGAAGAGGAAGCAATCTGCCTACATATATGGGAAAAATTAGCCCGCAAACAAAAGATAGATATTACAAGGACCAAATCCAATATTTGGGCAGCATCGATAATTTGGTCTTTCTGTCGAGCTAATTTTAAACATGAGGAAGGTATTATTCAGGATTTGTTATCTTCATTTTTGATGTTAAAAAG
>DTXE01000017.1 GCA_012962595.1 Syntrophaceae bacterium
AAATTCCATTGATATGGTGGGACGCCAGGTGCTTTTAGGTGAAAGGTATCTACCGGAAGAAAGGTATGAAAAGATCCGGTTCCAAGTTCGCCAGGCCTGGCTTAGGAGAAAGGGAAGGTTAGCCAGTTTAGCTCTACCGTCTGAAGGGATAGAATTAGCCATAAATATAGCGGTATATGAGGGCCAGAACACATCACTATTCTTAAACTGGAATCCGGATACCTCTATAATCGATGGGTACTTATTTACACCTGTATTTGCCATCAAAACAAAGGTCCCGGAATTAAGGACCTTACTTATTTATGTGACCAATGAGGGCTCTGACAATGTTTCAGTGGTCAACAGGCAGTTGGGAACGGTGGTGGCTACGGTAAAGGTAGGAAGGGCTCCCAGGGGTATTGCCATAAGTCCCAATGGGAGAGGAATTAAGGTTTATGTGGCCAATTCAGGTTCTAACAGCATCTCGGTAATTGATCCTACAACCAATAAGGTGGAACATGAGATACCTATTAAGTTTGGTAGAGAACCTGAAGGAATAGCGCTGGCCACAATATCGACGGGAAAAGATGTCCTTTTTGTAACCAATTATGCCTCCAATACAGTTTCCGTGGTTGATACCATTACTTATCAAGAAGTGGAAAGGATAGAGGTAGGGAATGGGCCTATAGCGGTGGTGACAGATCCACCTATAGAGACGCTCACACAGGCAAGGGGACTTAGTTTTGAAGACCTAAATAAACTCAGGAGTTATCGTGAAAGATATTTCAATGTGTATGTAGCTAATAAGAATTCTAATAATGTCTCCATATTGAAGATGGATGTATCAAAAAATAGATGCCAAGAGGTGATTAATCTGGAGCTAGAATGGAGTCCCATGGCACTGGCAGTTGATTACCAGAAAGGGAAGGTTTACGTGGCCAACTATGGGTCTAACAATCTTTCGGTTATAGATGTGTTGCAAATCATTAAGGGCAATAAGGACGGGGCCCTTAGCGCCATCAGCAATGTGGGAACATCAGGCATAGGGGTTGCCGTTGATCCATACTTTGATAGAATTTATCTGTTGAGAGAAAGACCGGGGGAGGTAGTGTTTATCAAACCTTTATCGGAGATTTCCGGGCAATTAAGAATGATAATGAACCCCATAACCGGAACTGTAGCTGTAGGAAAGTCTCCCAGGACCATAGGTATGGATCCAGAGGCCAGGAAAATATATGTAGTTAACAGGGGA
>DTXE01000018.1 GCA_012962595.1 Syntrophaceae bacterium
GTATTTGATGCTTGGGATTTGGAATTTAAATTGTAGGGCATAAAGCAAAAAAGAAACCCTCCTGCCTATAAATTAGAGGAGCTATTTTCACATGAAAGTCTTGATTATCGGAAGTGGAGGCAGGGAACATACCCTAGTTTGGAAGATCAGCAAGAGTCCTAAAGTAACCAAGATTTACTGTGCCCCTGGAAATGCGGGCATTGCACAACAGGCAGAATGTGTAAATATCAAGGTCACCGATATTAAGAGCTTGCTTGCATTTGCCAAAACAAAAAAGGTTGACCTAACCGTGGTGGGCCCTGAGTTGCCTCTGACCTTGGGGATTGTTGATACATTTGAGGATGAGGGGTTGAAGATCATTGGCCCCACTAAGAAAGCTGCCCAGATTGAGGGAAGCAAGGCATATGCCAAGGAGTTAATGTCCAAATATAACATCCCTACCGCAAACTTCCGAATTTTTGCGGAAGTTGCCGATGCTATCTCCTATATCAAAAGCAAAGGGGCACCTATCGTGGTAAAGGCAGATGGATTGGCAGCCGGAAAAGGGGTTATCCCTGCCCAAACCATTGATGAGGCCATCAATGCCCTTAATGTCATAATGGTCAAAAAGGCCTTTGGAGATGCGGGAAATAAGGTAGTCATTGAGGAATATCTGGAGGGAGAAGAGGCATCATTTTTGGCATTTACTGATGGAGAGACGGTTAACCCTCTTCCCACCTCCCAAGACCACAAACCCATCTATGACGGTGATAAGGGACCCAATACCGGTGGCATGGGCGCCTATTCACCAGCCCCCGTAATAACCCAAGACTTATATAATCAGATAATGGATAGAATCATGATACCTGCAGTTAAAGGCATGGCTTGGGAGGGGAAAATTTATAAGGGTATTCTTTATGCTGGATTGACCATTGTAAATGGGGAACCATACGTTCTGGAGTTCAATGCACGTATGGGAGACCCTGAGGCCCAGCCACTTTTAACTCGTATGAAGGGGGATTTCATCGAGGTATGTGAGGGTATTTTGGAAGGAAGATTATCTCAGGTAAACATTGATTGGGATGAAAGACCCTCTGTTTGTGTGGTCATGGCATCAAAGGGATACCCAGGAGGTTATGAAAAGGGTAAGGAAATAAAGGGCCTAGAGTCAGCGCTAAGGCTTAAAGATGTGTTTATCTTCCACGCAGGTACTGCCATAAAGGACAACAAAATAGTTACCAACGGAGGAAGAGTCCTAGGGGTTACTGCCATGGGGAAAGATATAAAAGAAGCCATTTCTAAGGCCTATGAAGCAGTAGATAGAATTACCTGGGATGGTGTATATTACCGGAGGGACATAGGGGGAAAGGCCCTAAGATATGTATAAATCAAGGAGAATAGATTATGTCTAAGCCATTGGTAGGGATTGTTATGGGAAGTCAATCGGATTCGCCTATTATGGAAGAAGTTAGCCGAATACTTGAAGAATTCGGGATCAAATATGAAATAACTATTTCTTCTGCCCACAGATCACCTAAAAAGACTAGAAATTATGCGAAAGGGGCGATTAAGCGAGGGGTTGAAGTTATCATCGCTGGGGCGGGTGGAGCGGCTGCCCTAGCTGGGGTCATAGCATCTGAAACCACCCTTCCTGTAATCGGCATCCCCATAGATTCCTCACCACTAAAAGGCCTAGATGCCCTATATTCTACAGTCCAGATGCCATCAGGTGTACCTGTGGCTACCATGGCTATAGGCAAGGCAGGGGCTGTAAATGCCGGTATCTTAGCAGCTCAGATCCTGGCCTTAAAATATCCTGAGATCAGAAAAAGGCTTAACACCTTCAAAATGAAGCTGTCACAAGGTGCAGGAAAGAGATAGACCTATTATCTTTTTCTGACTTCATCCAGCTCTTCCCTTCCTGCTCACCTCGATGGGTACCCCACCGGAGAAAAATAGGATAAATAGGGACACAGAGCTTGTCTAAAAACAGAGTTAAGGCAATTGCAAACTCTTCATGGAGGTGATCTAAGCCTTTAAGACCTTATGATCAAGATCAGATGTCTCTTCTTCCTCCGAGTCTGAATGA
>DTXE01000019.1 GCA_012962595.1 Syntrophaceae bacterium
ACAATGTAAGCGTAAGCTTTGTTACCAAAAAGCTCCACCTCCCTCTTCTTTATGAACAGAACTCTTTTCCCGTATCTTACTGCATTCCTGTAGCTTTCTATTTCTCTTGATTCCTCAACAACAAGCTTATATAACTTCCTTAAAGCTGGCAGCCTTATCAGAAACGGTATCTCCTCCCTGTAGAGCTCCCTGATGTTGTCTTCAGAGAAGAATCCTGCATCCAGGATAATGAAGTTCTTTGTCACTCCATGCTTTCTCAGCTCATTTATGGTTGTCTTTAAGGAGGATACATCCACGATACTGCCCGGCATATACCTGAAAAACAAGGGAAGTCTTCCTATCGATAACAAGCAGCAATTTAATCTTGTCTATTTCTTCGTTGTGCCACCCCCACACATTGATGTTTATCTGATTGGGAAGAGCAGTGGTATCGATTATCAATCCATCTTCAGGTGATATCTTTTTGATGTATTCAGCAAAGAACTCCCTCTGAATACCTTCATCTCCAATCTCCCTAAGGAATTCGCTTATTCTTTGAGAGGATACATCATCAAACAACACTTTAGCTATGCTCCCATCATACCATATTCTTGCATACCTCATTGCAGAAGGATTGCATAAGCGATAGAATATGAGTGTGAGAAGTTTTTCTTTTTTATCAAACTTCTCAAAGAGCTTTGTTCTGCTGATGAACTGGTTGAGAAAGTACACATCACCAAAGTCCAGGATTAGCTTCTCCTTTCTTTCTTTTCTCTTTTTCCTGAAAATTTTATTTTCTTTGTCGACAACAATACCTAGATATTTGGTTTTCTGCCTCGGTTTCTTCTTTTCAGGATCCCAGTATGAGGTTACTTCATAAGCATACTCCTTGTTCCCGAACTTTTTGTACCTGATGAAACTCATAATGGTTAATTAGGCATTATATTATAAATAGTTTCCGGTTATAATATTTATTTTCTCGAATAGATGATCCAGAATAGATTTTATCAGCTAGTGCCTAATTACTTGGGAATATTGGAAATTGGTTAGATCGTTTCTGGAGAGTGTAGGTGAAAAATAATTAAGGATCGAAACAAAGCTAATCAATAAAAGGT
>DTXE01000020.1 GCA_012962595.1 Syntrophaceae bacterium
ATAATCACGAGGATTATAAAAATCAACATACATTAACTTACTCTCAATTGCCCTAGACAAAATAGAGTCAGAAAAATACCCCTCAATAATATGGGGGAAAAGAGTCACAAAAGTAAACTTCATTAGAATATTTTCTAATGGGGTATTTTTCTTGTTTGGTAAATTATCTTATGCTACATCTTATTCAAATTCTGGGATATTGGCAAGCGGCTAGGTGAACTGGCTTGGAGCAAAATAGGCAGATTATCCCGGAATCAAGGATGTTATTTGGGGGTTAGATGAAATCAAAAAGGCTGGTGTCACTGGTGAAGGGTCAAGATCGATACCAAAATGTCTACCGTGCCCTGGAATTGATCAAACCCGACCTTGAACCATTAAAGCAAAAGACCAATATCTTGATAAAACCCAATCTACTTTCTACCACAAACCCTTACGCCAATACCCATGTGGTGGCTATCCAGGCCATTATTGATTTTATCGCTGAAAACTGTGACGATTTTGCCCACAAAAATATAGTGATATTTGAGGGAAGCGCAGGGGCCTATTATCAGAAATCATCCACCAGAGAGGTATTTGCCCGCTTTGGCTACTTTGAATTGGAGCGAAGCTATAACAATGTTACATTAGAGTGCATTGAAGATTGTTCAGGGTTTAGTCCCTTTGAAATCAAGTCAATTGCTGGCAGGGAGGAGGTAAGGCTTGTGGATAGGGTGAGGGATTTTGATTACATCATTTCCGTCAATTTGCCTAAAACACATGATTATGCCATTGCCACCTTGGGAATAAAGAATATGATTGGCTTGATAAAACAAGAGGATAAGTCCTTAATACATGGGCTCCGTACACCGAGTGCACCTCAAGGCAGAACCATATTTACCTTTATTCCCACCTGGATGATATCTTGGGCTCGGCGGCGTGCTTCAAGAGTGGTCAATCTTCTTTTTAAATGCCTTCCTGCCTACCGAAAGGGTGTGAAGGTAATCCATCATAATATTGCCACATTGGCAAAACTGGTTTGGCCAGATATGGTAGTATTGGATGGGTTATACGGCATGGAAGGAAATGGGCCCGTGGATGGAACTCCAGTCTATTTAAAACTGGCAATTGCTTCCACTGACGCACTCAAGGCCGATGCCTTAGGGGCCAGAGTAATGGGACTTAAACCAGAAGAGATTGGCTATTTATATTATCTTAATAGAGAAGGATTAGGAGATATTTCCTTAGAAGGCCTGGTAGGGATACCACTTAAGGAGGCTGTGATAAGATTTAGGCCCCATAGCAATTATAAGATACAGCGTCTCTGGAGATAGAAATACCCACATTCAATTACATAACGGTTTGTGCCTTTTCTGCCTATAGATGGTAAGCAAGATCCAACCAATCCACACATGGGAGACAAGGCCCAGTAGGATCATGGCCTCAAATGGCCGATTGAGAAGCGCTCCCACAAATAGTCCGAAGAGTCGAAGATCCCTCTTGCTCAGCTTCTCTAGAAGGCCACTAGGGGGTCTATGGTGATAGCGTAGGGTGTACTCCTTCTTGACGTAGCTGGCTAGGACAAAGCCAGTCAAGGCCAGGATGCCACCAAGCCATGTGAACGCTACCGGGTGGGCCAGCCAATATCCATAAGAAATCCCCTGCACAATTGCCACATCCGCATAGCGGTCTAGCACTGTATCAAACCAGGCCCCGAAGCGGCTGGACTGGAACTTGAGCCGAGCAACCTCCCCATCGCAGCCGTCCACGATAGAGCCCAATTGAACCAGCAGCCCAGCCAAAAGCGTCCAGAAATATCCCCCCACACTGAACAGAAAGGCGCCACAGAGAACGACCAAGAAGCTTAAGGCTGTAATAATATTTGGAGTCAAGGGAGTATCCACCAACTGTTCAGAAATCCTGCGTGATAAGTGACGATTCAGGTAGTAGGAGATGAAACCATCTTCCTCAGGTTTGGAAAGGTTGGCAAGGAGTGTGCGTTTCGCATGGATCAAGCTTTCCCGTGTGTCTACATCAATCCAGAACCAATCACTGACATCCACCGCCTGGATCTTTCTCTCATCGATCAGATATCGAACCCCCGCCGATAGGGAACCATCTCCATCACGCCTGGCCTGTTCCAGGGCACTGAACAACATGGGCTGGCCAAGAAGGACACCCATATCAACGGCGTCAAAGGGATTAATTCTCTTGCCGATGGCGGTGATTTCTTGGCCGTGGAGCCGGACCTTAGTGGCATCTTCCAGATCGACGATTTGGTCAAACCTTCGATCTACTGCCAGAAGACACACATCCGATCCCTGTGCTGCTTGTACGAAGAACTGAAGAATATCTGGCTCAAAGAGATGATCGCACATAAGGATTAGGAAAGGGTCGCTTACATATTTAGAAACGGCTAACACCGAAGTGCCGTTACCTTCCTTCCAGTTTGGATTTTCCACCACTCTGACTGAGATCTGGTAGCGAGAACGCAGTTCTTCGATATGGGAAATAACCTTCTCTTTCCCATACCCAACCACCACGTAATACTCCGTGATTCCCGCTTCCTGACAGGTGAGGATGGACCGTTCCAGAAGCGTCAGCCCCAGAAGTGGAGTAAGGGGCTTTAACATGCGGCTACTCCCGCACAGACGCCTGCCTTGACCCGCTGCCAAGATCACAGCTGGAAAGCGATGGTAATACCCTTGAGGAGATGCCACTTTCTTCCATTCCATAGTTCTCTCTCGCTCTCTTGCAATTCCGGAGATTTCATTCATAGGAAGCAATATCATCTCCTTCATCATATCTGAAGTGGATTCGGAGACGCATCCCTATGGATCAATCTTCCATAATCATACTTACCATAATCCGGAGGGAATTTCCACTGCAGATTTTACTGTAACTTCTACCAAGGAAAATGGGAGAGACCATTAAGGTCAAGTGGATAA
>DTXE01000021.1 GCA_012962595.1 Syntrophaceae bacterium
CTCAATTCCAGCACGTTTTTTTTTAAAAAATAATAAGCCACTAAAAGAGAATGGTATTTGGTACTTGGGATTTGGAATTTAAAAAGAAATCCTCCTGCTTTCAAATAAGAGAAGCTATTTTCACATAAAAAACAAAACTATGCCATTTAAGGATATCATTGGTCAAGATAGGGCAATTGGCTTTTTAAAAAATGCCATTAGAAAAGATAGATTAGCCCATGCTTACTTGTTTACAGGTATAGATGGCATAGGCAAGCGTACCACTGCTATCAATCTTGCTATGGTGGTTAACTGCTTGCTTCCAAAGGATTGGGACTCTTGCGGTGAATGCCTTTCATGCCGAAAGATCCAAAGGGGAAATCACCCTGACGTACAGATTATAGAACCTGATGGTCAGTTTATACGTATTGAACAGGTAAGAGAATTAAGCAGGAGCTTATATTTCAGGCCTATAGAGGGAAAGAAAAAGGTCTGTATCATAGCAAATGGTGAGAAGATGCAACATACAGCAGCAAATGCCTTGCTTAAAACCTTAGAAGAGCCACCTAGCCACATACTTATTGTGATAACTGCGCCAGAATCTAAGGATCTCCTTCCCACCATGGTCTCCCGTTGTCAGAATATAGGATTCAATCCCCTTGCTCCTGCTATAATTACTAAGAGGCTCTGTGAAGAAAGAGGGCTTGACCGGCGTACTGCCCATATCCTATCATTTCTGGCCGAAGGGAGTCTAGGGAGGGCTCTGAGTATGGATAGCCAATCTCTCTTAGAAAAGCGGGAGTATCTTATTAATGAAGTCTGCAACATTTCATTTAGGGAAGCAGGAAAAATTTCCACCTTTGCAGAAGCCATGGGTAAATCCACCGATGATTTATTAGATACCCTAGAGATATTAAAGAGCCTCATCAGAGACATAATGGTTCTCAAAAATGCAAAGGAAGGTGTTTGTCCTATTATTCACATAGATTGCATGGATAAGATAAGGGATTGGTGTAAGCGATTTTCGAGTGCGCGACTTTTTGAGATATTCACTACCATCAATGAGGCCAAAAAGGCCATAAACAGGAATGTCAATAGGGTTTTAGTCCTGGAGACCATGCTTCTGACCATTAGTAGAGGTGAGGTAAGAAATTATGCATAGATCCGAAGGATATTTTCATATCGTTGGTGTTCAGTCTAGGGAAGATAGGCCTATATGCCATTTCCGGTGTGGAGACCTTTCCCCAAATATTGGAGACTGTGTAGTGGTAGAGATGGAGCACGGGGCCATTTTGGGAAAGGTTGTTTATAGTTTTAAAAACCTACCATATTCCTGTGAAAGATTGAAAGGTATACTTCGTTTGGCTAACGCAGAAGATTTGGAGCGGGACAAAAAAAATAGGTCTATTGAAAAAGAGGCTTATGACTTCTGTCAAAAGCGGATTATAGATCGAGATCTCTCTATGAATCTAGTTCGTGTGGAGAGCTTGCTGGATGGGAGCAAGATTATATTTTATTATACAGCCGAGGAGCGAGTTGACTTTAGAGAGTTGGTCAAAGATTTGGTCCGAAAATTCCACACCCGCATAGAGATGAGACAAATTGGCGTAAGAAATAAAGCCAAGATGACTGGTGGTTTAGGCATATGTGGCAGAGAACTATGCTGCGCTGCCTTTCTTAACGATTTTGAACCCATTTCTATTAAAATGGCTAAAGAACAGCATCTCGCCTTAAATCCCACTAAGATCTCAGGCACCTGTGGTAGGCTTATGTGTTGTCTCACCTTTGAATACCAGAATTATCTTGCCTCTAAAGGCCATGTGTCTGAGGAATCAAAAACCTAAGGTTTTTTTTGTATGGCAAAGCGATTTTATGTAACTACACCTATCTATTATGTAAATGACAAACCCCACATAGGACATACCTATACCACCATAGTAGCCGATACCTTAAAGCGATTCTACGACCTTTTGGGCTATGAAACATTCTTCCTCACAGGAACTGATGAACATGGGGAAAAGATTGTAGAGGCTGCAAAAAAGGCTGGCCAGCCCACCGATGTGTATGTGGACAAGATGAGCGCTGTTTTTGAAGAGACGTGGGTAAAGTTGAATATCTCCAATGATGCCTTTATCAGAACAACTGATAAGGGTCATATAAAGGTGGTACAGCTTATTCTTCAAAGGATATATGATGCAGGTGACATCTATTTTGGTACCTATGAAGGCAATTATTGTATAGGATGTGAGAGATTTTTGACTGCTCGGGAACTGGTGGACGGGAAATGTCCCGATCACAAGAGCGAACCTGTGCAGTCTAAGGAGGAAAACTACTTTTTTAGGATGGGAAAGTACCGGACCTGGCTCATAGAATACATTAGGAAGCATCCTGAATTTATCAGGCCAGAGCGTTATAGGAATGAAGTATTAGGCTTTTTAAGCGAACCTCTAGATGATTTATGCATCTCTCGCCCCAAATCTCGACTGAACTGGGGGGTTCCGCTTCCTTTTGACGAAAATTTCGTTACTTACGTATGGTTTGATGCCCTCATCAATTATATATCGGCCCTAGGGTATCCGGAGAAGGTATTGTTCCACAAATTCTGGCCAGTTGCCAATCACTTAATCGCAAAAGACATCCTAAAACCCCATGGTATATATTGGCCCATTATGCTGAAAGCCGCAGGCATCGAACCCTGTCATCACCTACATGTGCATGGATACTGGAATATAGATGAGGGCAAAATATCTAAGAGTTTAGGTAAGGTTATAGATCCCCTTAAGCTTAAGAACTTATTTGGATTGGATGCTATCCGTTATTTTTTGATGCGGGAGATGGTATTTGGTCTGGATTGTAATTTTAGTGAAGAGATATTAATTGCTCGTATTAATGCTGACTTGGCCAACGATTTAGGCAACCTCTTTAGCCGTAGTCTCACCATGGTTAAAAAATATTTTGAATCCACCATCCCCCAACCTGAGACAATTACTGAGAAGGAAGAGGCCCTTAAATCTATGGCTCTAGGCGTGGTTCAGGACTACCAGCCACTCATGAAGGACCTTTCCTTCCACAAGGCCTTAGGTGTTATTTGGGAACTGGTCAATGGTGTGAACAAATATATTGATGACACGGCTCCCTGGGCTTTGGCAAAGGATAGAACTAAGATGGAAAGGCTTAAAACTGTGATGTATTGGACACTTGAATCCCTAAGATTTATATCCACTTTACTCTCCCCTTTTATGCCAGAGACCTCCCAAAAAATGCTAGCTCAACTGGGCATCAAGGAACCATTCCCAAAATTCCACACCTTGAATGTGTGGGGGGGTATCAGGCCAGGTACTAAGATTGGTGCCCCCACAATCCTGTTTCCAAGAATTGATACTTCCAGAAATCTTAATGCAAAAACTAAGGTCTCTTAAAATACGGGGAAATTCTTCCATAGCTCAAAAATCTTTTTGAAGGATGAGTACCATTTGGAGAGTTCAGCCAGGTTTCCTTTTATTTTCAGTTTATTCTGGGAGGTGGCCACAAAGGCATCCAATTGACCATTAAAGATGGCTCTCCAGCAATCCATCGATCCCGTAAAAAGGAAATCCGCATCTTCATCATGGCTTACCTTCACAATGCTACCCTGGACAAAATGGAAGTTATAAACTTGACCATTGTCTAATACCTTCATGGCAATCCGTACAGTGAGATCAGTCTCCCTGCCTTCTTCCCTGACCTCCTTGCTTTGATTTACAGAAGAAACTAATATCTCAATATGCTCCGGAGAAAAGAGTTCATATATTGCCTCCTTTCTCATATCTTTAGAGGGCATATAGGTGGTCTGAGTATTAATCCTGAGCAGATGGGCAAAGAAACTCATTTTGGAAGCCTCCTCCAACATGTCAGTGAGAAAAAAGGCATCGTCCAAGTTCCCTATGGCCACAGTTCCGTGGTTTTTGAGGATTACGATATTTCTTTTCTTTAAGGCATTAATGACTAGATCAATATCTGTTATGACGGGACCTTTTTGTGGTATGACTTCGGTACCGGTCAGGATGGCCTCAAGCTCAAAGGTAAGTGTCTGAATAGAAAGACCCTTCTCGGCTAATAGTGTGGTGAAAGAAGGGTGGACATGGATTACCGCCTCCACTTCTTTAAGCTCACTATAAATGGCCTTATGGAGTCCTATCTCAAAAGAAGGCTCTCCTATACCGTCTATTACTTTCCCTTGTTTATCAACAAGCAATATATCCCTCTCTTTTATAAACCCCAAGGAAACTCCATGGGGTGTGATGAAAAAGGTGTCTTGGTTCAGTTTAGCGCTGACATTACCTTCTCGTCCCCGAACAAGCCTCTCTCTATATAATTCCCTGCAGATATCCACCATCTTTCTCTTTAGCTCTTTCTTAGCCAATGTGTTCTCCTAATTAAATGCCAATTAGAGTTTATTGGGTTTGTTGGGTTGATTGAGTTCAAACCCTACGAACGCTATTAAACGCCACAAGCCCTATAAACTATTTGACATTTAAGCCTTGTCATTTGTCATTCTCTATATCATGTATCTTGTATCGTGCATCCTGTATCATCCCCCATGGAACTACTTCATCCTCTACCCTTAGAGCCTCTATCCCCTCAGGTAAAATCCTTTTGCCAAGGAGGGTTGAGGAATCTCTATCTAATAGCACCTCAGGTGTTCCTTC
>DTXE01000022.1 GCA_012962595.1 Syntrophaceae bacterium
ATTGGTGAGGTATTCCAAAACTTCTAATAGTCACAGTGGCTTTTACACCATAATCATTTGACCTCATCAATGCAGGTATTTCTTGATAATGTCTTCGCTGGCACCCAGTTCTTTCAAGGTTTCAATTATGCTCTGACCATTATTCCACCAGTGGTATCTAGGATCACAATCAAAGGGAATAATAAGAGTACCACGCCTATCGAGATAGGGCGTTTGTTGTCGACGCTTACCCGTCTTATGCTTTTCTCTAAAGGCTAACAGTTCATCCATAGTGATACCTTCTGATTCGACCCTTTCGACGTTTTCGACGAGTTTCTCATTATTGTTATTTCCTTACTTTTTTCTCTTCACTACAGATATAAAAAAGTCGTCGATTCCGTCGAATCCGTCGAATTTTCATGATATTGCAATCCCCCTCCAATACCGTTCCTTCCCACTGATTTCTTTCAAAGTAGGGATTTGCTTAGATAGTTCCTTGTTGAATTCTATTTGAGATAAGAGGGGTAACTTTTCATTGGACACGAAATGCTTAAAGTCTTCATACAGTATAACTTTGCCAACCTTATAATCTGGGCCTACGTTGCATCGTTCATCTATAAAGACAGAGACTGGATTGTTCATACGTTCATACTCCTCCCTCATATCCCTCATTCCCTGACTTTCTGCAAAATCTTCGGCTTCATAAAGGGAATTAAGTCCCTCGATAGCTAATAGTAAAAGACCTTCTAGTTCGTGTTGTGTGGTTAATTGAGATAACAGGCCAGGGTCTTTTTTATCTCCCTCAAAGGTATTAGGAAACTGTACAATTAACCACCTTCTGAAAAATGCATGGGATATATCTTGGATCTGTGGCAGTTTATTGGTAGAAAAGATAAGCTTCGTGAATGGTTCAAAAGTAAATGGCTTTAAATATTTCTTCTCTGCAGTTATAGGGTCTCCACTCACAATAGCCTTAAAGGCCGAACTGTCCTGAATTTTTTTATACGGCAAGTCTGGAAAAACATTTACTAGCTTCCCCACTATCTCGGCTAATCTGAACCGATGAGATAGGTCATAGAGAGACAATGTTGAAGTATTACTCTTACCTATCAATGCTATGAGGGTTTTTAAAAAGGTACTTTTACCATTAGCTCCATCACCTACTAACATCATGGCTTTTTCAAATCGTGTGGTAGGAATCAAACAATAGCCGATAAATTGCAGTAATGCTTTCTTGTCCTCCGGCCTCATTACTTCATCTAAGAACCTATCAATTCTTGTACATTTGGCTTTTGGATTGAAATTCACCGGCAATTGAGTCATGAATCTCTGATCCGATACCTCTTTGTGAGAATAAAGTTTATCCTCGATCCAATCATAAACCCCGTTCTTAAAACTAATTAGCTGTGGATTAACTTTGACATTCTTGGTATAACACCGGGACTGCAACACATAGAGAACCTCACTCACAAAGCGTGAAGAAAAATACTTACCTAACTCAGTTTGCAAGAAATTTCGGATAACCATTTCCGCTGGCCTATAGCACCCATTTTTGTGGTACCAGAATTCGCCTCCGTAGAAGATAAGATCAAATACTTGTTGCACCCTGTTGGCAATAAAGATAGGCTTATGTCTATCCTTTTTCATTTCTTACATCCTCGCACAACCACGGCCTTATCACCATCTCGTGATCGAAAATAAGTGCCAGCTCATCGCCTGCTTTTAAATTGTTTCGTTTGCAAAACTTTTTCGGCAAAGTAATCAGTAAAGAACCACCAGCGCCTATAGTTTTTCTGACTGCTACGTCTATTTTCTTGCCCATAAATCCTCCTGTTAGATATAGATTATAAAACTTATAAAAACTCTTTGATTATTAAATTATTATTGGTACTATATAACCTATCAAATGCACTTTGGTGGTTAGAATGCGTAGAGAGAAAGATTAGAAAAGCAAAAAAAGGCTGAAAAAATTTTATTTCTAGGTTTGGTAGTTAGGTAGTTAGCTATTCAAAAAGATAAATAGGAGAAATGGCCATGTCTAATGGGATTAAAGATAAAACCCTAGAGCTAATTGAGTTCGCCAATTTTGATTTTCAGATAAAAAGCAGCAAAAAGGTAAGATAATTACTAACTGATATGAGTACCGCAAGAAACTGCGTCAATTAAAAGAATCTGAAGGACTTGAAACTTCTCTAAAAAGGGGCAAAGCAGTTATACCAATTTCAGTAAATGGATATGATGTAAGAGAATCCCATGACACTGAGCTTAAAACCTTTCAAATCTATAAGAAGTGGCAAGAGTATATAAGAGCAATTCTTGATGATATAGTCATTGGTAAGGGTTTAGACAAACGTACACTAAATGAGATATTCAGTCATTCTGAGGATGTAAGGGAAACTCATATGTTAATTGGTAATTCCTATAAGCAATATCTAATCGCTGAAAAGTACCACGATAAAATTTTCTGGCAGTTAAAAGAGTTAATATATGCTCAGGAATCAAGACGCATAAAGAGATGTCCAGAATGTCAGAGATTTTTCTTTGACTTCACAAAGAATAGGAGCAAAATCTACTGTTCTTCTAGGACTTGTGGCAATAGACTAAAGCAGAGGGCGTTTTATCAAAGAAAAA
>DTXE01000023.1 GCA_012962595.1 Syntrophaceae bacterium
AGGATTGAAGGGAAATCCTCCTGCCTAATTGCATTTTCATTCTTCCTTGTGGCCCGGAGGGCCATGAGGGTTTCATGAGTAGCTCCAAGAATCCTTGACTCTAACGTACTCTAAGCCAATGATTTCCCCTTTTCCGCCGGAGATATCGGTATCTGGCACATTTATATCGACGTCATCCTGAATGTCAATATCTTTCCGAAGATGGATAACTTGGAAAAATCGGATCTTAAAAGATTATGGTTGAAATATGTGCTTCTTTATGTTATCAATCCATCATTCACTTAGATAACTGGCAACTTATTTCTGTTTTTTAATAACCAATTGTACATAAAGGAGTTCCCTAATGAGATGCCCACATTGTGGCTATATCAGTTTTGATTATCTAGATACCTGTAAAGGGTGTGGAAATAATTTGACTTCTACCAGGGATCTACTGAATATAGCGCCTGTAAAGCCAAAACCACTCTTTTTGCTTGCACCCCTTGTGGGTGCTGAGGAAATGCTGGATCTAGAATCTTCCGAGGCTGAAGTTACTCCGGAGACCACTGTTGAGCCACCCAAGGAGATTAGTTTAGATATGGAGCAGCCAGAAATTAGCCTTGAAGTCCAAGAAGAAAAGCCGGAAACACATAAATAGCCTATGAAAGGATGCATGGAACAACTTGTGCAGTTCATGTTGCTTCTTATATTTTAGTAATTTTCAATAGGTATGAGTGAACTTATAGCAAGAATAGACAGAGGTATCAAAGAAGATATAAGGGTATCACTGACAGAATTCAAGGGTAAACAATATATTGATATCCGTTCTTATTTCCAGGTGGAAGATGGCAAAGATCGTGTTCCCACAAGGAAAGGCATAACTATTTCTGTCAGTATGTATCCTGAGCTAAAGAAGGCTATAGCCGAACTAGAAAAGGTTCTCATCAAAAAGAAGCTTATTGATAAGGAAGATTTAACCAGCCAAAGATAGAAAACCGTTTAAGAACCCTGACAAACCATGTTCCCTCTGTTGTCAGATGAACCCCGGATCATAGAATTTTATTAGCCATAAGGGATTTGATCAGTGCCCCCTCTGAGGGGGGAAGTGGAGGAAGATCAGATAACACCTTCCTGCCTTCTCTATTTATATACCTAAGCTCTCCATCTAAGGTAAAAACTAAGACACCGGGTAAGGCCCTTTTTTGAACTTTTGCCTTAAAGGTATCAGGGGTTGATAAATCCATCTTCCCAAAACTTCTTTTAAAACCTATACTCCAGTCCCCAACCAACGATATGTTTACCATCGAAGTCATAAACTGCTACATTGCAATTGTCTCTGGTATAGGCATATTGACACTGAAAATCTAGATTCCTGTAGATCTCACGGGCAAAGAGTGTGGAAAGGGTAAATATCCCATCCCGCCTCCTTTTATCATAGATGGTGTGGTTATGGTCATATTTTTGAAAAAATCCCTCTGCTGATAGATAGGATTTGATTTCGCCAATATAAGGGATAGATATAGGTGTGAAGAATGCCATGCCTATCTTATGGCCAGTAAAGGACCAGTTTGTTCCATCTGTCTCCTCGTTCCAATACTCATATTTGGCACTTAAAAACCCTTTTTTGATAAAATACGACCAATTAGCAGATACAACCGCCGTATGGGCATCTCTGTCTTCATCCACCAAACCCAGAGGAGGAGGTTGCGGAAATTCTTTCCTCTGATAGGTAGCGGAAATCCGTCCTATCTGGCTTTTGCTTATCATAAAAGAGAGGGTAGGACCCATAACAATTGCCCTCAGGTAACTATCGGCATGGACCCAGATATGATTATAACTTACAGGGAAACTGAGTATTGCAGGAAGACCCAGCATTCTGGTCTTCAGGTCATAGCTGGGAATGAGGGTCCAGCTATGGCTATTTATGTTATATTTTTCTAGCTTATATTGTCTTGCCAGATAAAGGGAATACTCAGCCCTTATGTCAAAAGGACCACCAAGCCTGGGGCTATATTCAGACCTCAAGCTGTATACGTCCCTGTTGTCATAATCTTCAGCAATTTGCCAAAATGTGGGATCATGTGGATTTAGAACTACATTCCAGTCAATCTGATGACCCACGCTCAAGGTATTCCTCCAGGGTCTTTCTTCCCAAAGTCTCCTTTCAATAGTATCTAAGGTGACCTTAGTAAGTGACGCCAAATCGGTTTCTGGGGCTACAATAATAGTCTCTTCAAAGACCCTTTTGGCATCAGAAAACCGGCGTTCGGCTACATAGGCCCTGCCTATCTGGTAATTGGCTGCCTGAGTGAGAGTTTCATCAAGAGACTTGGCCTTTTTAAAGGATTCTATGGCTTCCAGGTTTTCCCCTTGTTTTAATAATACCAACCCCTTAATAAAGGCTACCTGGGGAGGATTAACCTCTTCCCTTTCAGCCGTCTCTAAATATTTTTGTGCCTCATCCAACTCATTCAGATTATAAAGGACATCAATGAGCTCCAAAAGGGCTTCTTTTATAGGTGGCTTAAGAGTGACGGCTTCTTTCAGGGCGGATTTAGCCGAAATGTAGTCTTGCATCTGCTTGTAGGTAAGGCCTAGGAAATAGGCTACAAGGGAGGAAGTAGGTTCTTTCTCCTTGGCCTTGAGGAAGCCTTCCAGTGCTTCCTCGTAGGCCCCCTCTTTATAGTAGTCTACACCTTTAGAAAACTCTGGAGGTTGAGATAAGGCCCGGGATGGAGACAACAAGAAAATTATTAACAGTAGCAAAATGATATTTCTCTTCTTGATTCACCCCTTCACTAACATTTTTTCATGTGAAAATAGCTTCTCTTGTTTAAATTCCAAATCCCAAGCACCAGCCGGAAGTGTTCGGTCGCACCGGGGCCGTTGTTTGTCAACATACACACGATAGAAGGAACTCCCTTGAGAAGGTCAGCGTGCAACTCGGACCATTGCCGTGCCAACTGTTCGTCACATTTCTTTACCGCGACCTTGTGCCAGACGGGGCCGGTCTTGAACCCGATGCGTTGGAGCGCGCGTCTCAATTCCCGCGTGTAGCACCCTCGC
>DTXE01000024.1 GCA_012962595.1 Syntrophaceae bacterium
ACTTGGAAAAGTTATTGGATTTTGGATATTTAAGTTTTGAATTTGTTTGGTATTTGGTGCTTGGAATCTGGAATTTAAACTGGAGGAGTTATTTTCACATGAAGAAGGATGGATTATACCTATGGGGCATTTTAATCACTTGAGGTGAAGTTAAAAAACTATCTTGTGCATTAAATAAGTGATTATCTCCCATTTTTTCCTTGACATTTAAGCCACTTATGGTATAAAGGCTCCAAAGTTTGTAAGGATAAAAGGATGGTTTTTGATAGACCCGGGCAGAATTTTATAGTTGGCAATTTTTATTTTTTCTATTACACATATGCACGGGTCTGTCTGCTGTCTTGATGTAATTACCCTAAATATAGATAAAATAAAGGCCGTGGGCAGACAAAAGCTCATGGCCTTTTTATTTTGGGGCAAAACTAATGACTTAAATGTAAGGAGGGAGGAGAGATGATAGGTAAGGACATTAGGCTAGAGAGGATTATCAACAGAAATACAGGTAAAACGGTAATTGTTCCTATGGATCATGGGGTTAGTGTAGGGCCTATCCCTGGTCTAACTGACATGAAAAAGATCATAGACCAGGTTGCTACTGGGGGAGCCAATGCTATAGTTATTCATAAAGGAATGGTTGGAGCCGGCCATCGCAAGGGTGGAAAGGATGTAGGGCTTATCATTCACCTGTCGGGAAGCACAAGCCTATCCCCAAACCCCAATGCCAAGATTTTGGTATGTACCGTGGAGGAGGCCATAAAGCTAGGTGCCGATGCGGTATCCATTCATGTAAACATCGGGAGTGACACCGAAAGTGAGATGCTCTCACACTTTGGGGCCATTGCCCTGTCAGCTCATGAATGGGGAATGCCCCTTCTGGCAATGGTTTACCCCAGAGGACCCAAGATCAAGAATGAACATGACCCTAAAGTGGTAAAACATGCAGCGAGGCTGGGGGCAGAGCTAGGAGCAGACATTGTCAAGGTAAACTATACTGGTTCGCCTCAGACATTTAGGGAGGTGGTTGAGGGTTGCCCAGTCCCGGTGGTGATTGCAGGTGGCCCCAAAATGGATTCCGATGAGGATATCTTAAAGATGGTGAGGGGTGCCCTGGATGTAGGTGGAGCAGGGGTATCCATAGGGCGAAATGTCTTTCAGCACAGAAACCCCAAAAAGATGGTGGAGGCTATTAGCATGATAGTTCATAGAGGTAAATCTGTAAAAGAGGCCTTAAACCATATGAGCTAAACATAAAACAAAAGGCAGGGATTTTGGGTCAATAACGTCCTAAGGGGAGGCGAGAAATGAAGAAGGTTTGGGTTAGAATTATACCCTGGAATAAGAAGCTGGTTACCACTGCCCTCGAAAGTGGGGCAGATGCGGTTATGGTTCCTGAGGGGTATACTAATAAGGTTAAGGAACTGGGAATAATCAAGACCATTGCCAAGGATGGCGATTTGAAATTGGGCAAGGATGTAATAGAGTATGAAATTAAAAGTAGTAAAGACGAAAAGGAAATCCTAAGATTAACTAAGTCTAATTTAGTCCTGGTAAAAACAAAGGACTGGACTATCATACCCTTAGAAAACCTGGTTGCTCAAACTGGTAATCTTTTTGCAGAGGCAAGGAATGCTTCCGAGGCGAAAACCTTATTATCGGTATTGGAGAAGGGTGTAGACGGTGTCTTGATTAATACCAGAGATATTAATGAAATAAAGAACACTATAGGCATGGTTCGGAAATCGGGGGAAACCGTACCCCTTTTAAAGGCTAAGATATCCGAGATTAAATCCCTAGGAATGGGGGATAGGGTATGTGTGGACACCTGCACCTCCATGCAGGTGGGGGAAGGGATGCTAGTGGGTAACTCAAGCAGCGCGCTCTTTCTGGTCCATTCAGAAAGCGTGGAAAATCCCTATGTGGAGACTCGCCCATTCAGGGTAAACGCTGGGCCTGTTCATGCCTACGTAAGAGTCCCAGATGGAAAGACAAAGTACCTGTCGGAGCTTAAGTCTGGAGATGAGATATTGGTTGTAAATGCAAAAGGTACCACCCAAAGGGCCATTGTAGGAAGAACCAAGATTGAAAAACGCCCCTTAATGCTTGTGGAGGCTGAGATTGATGGAACCAAGATGTCCACCATCCTTCAGAATGCAGAGACCATCAGACTCACAAAACCCAATGGTAAACCTGTCTCCATTGTGAGCCTGAAAAAGGGAGACGAGGTTTTAGTAAGTTTAGAAAAGGGGGCGCGGCACTTTGGTATGAAGATTGAGGAAACGATTCTGGAGAAATGATGATATGGGAAAGATAGAGAAATTACGTGATGAAATTGACGCCACTGATGAAGAGATTCTGAGGCTTTTAAATAAAAGGCAGAATCTAGCTGACAGGATTGGGAAAATAAAGAAGAAAAAGGGACTAGATTTACTGGACCCTATTAGGGAGCTAGAGATCTATGAACGGCTTTCCCGTTTGAATAAAGGTCCCTTAACGGATGCCGCCTTGAAGAATATCTTTCGAGAGATTATATCTGCTGCCCGCCAAGTTCAGAAACCCATAAGTGTAGCCTACCTAGGACCTGCCGCTACCTTTACCCATCTAGCAGCAGTGAACTATTTTGGAAGATCTGCTAAATTGGTGCCTCAAGCCAGTATGAAGGATGTGTTTTTAGAAGTAGAGAAGGGAAACTGTGATTACGGGGTGGTACCGGTAGAAAACTCCACGGAGGGGACTATTAGTTATACCTTGGACTTGCTTTACCACTCCACCTCAGAGGTATGTGGAGAGATATATCTCAAGATATCGCATAATTTGGTATCTCTGCGTGAGGGTAAGGAGGGCATCCAAAAAGTTTACTCTCACCCCCAAGCCTTGGCTCAATGTAGAGAATGGCTTAAAAAAAATCTGCCCCATGCAAGCTTGGTAGATGTAACCAGTACCGCCTCTGCTGCTGAGTTAGCTACTCATGATCCAGAATCTGCCGCCATCACCAGTGAATTTGCAGCCACAATTTATAATTTGAGGATATTAGAAAAAGGGATTGAAGATCATAGCAGAAATCTCACCCGCTTTCTGATCATGGGCAAAAAATTTCCTCCCAAAAGCGGCTTTGATAAGACATCCCTCCTCTTTTCTACAGACGATGTCCCAGGGGCCCTATATCAGGTTCTAGGGCCTATTGCCAAGAGAGGTATTAACCTGACCAAGATTGAATCACGACCTATGAAGACCGAGCCATGGAAATACGTCTTCTTTGTTGATATGGAGGGCCACATAGAAGATAAGCCTATAAGGGAGGCCATAGAGGAGTTGAAGGGTAAATGCACTTACCTTAAACACCTGGGATCATATCCAAGGGCAGAGCAAAATGATTAATTCTAAGACTAGGCTTTACTGTATCATGGGGAATCCCGTAGAGCATAGTTTGAGCCCCGTTATGCATAATGCAGCCTTTAAACACTGTGGTCTTAATTCAGTCTATGTGGCATTTGAGGTTGATGATATTAGGGGGGCAATAGAGGGTATCAGGGCGCTCCATATTTATGGAGCAAGTGTTACCATTCCCCACAAAACGGAGGCTATCAGGCATCTAGATGAAGTAGAACCCATGGCCCAGAAAATAGGTGCTGTTAATACCATTATCAACCAAAACGGGAGACTTATAGGCCATAACACCGATTGGGTAGGTGCCATAAGGTCCCTAGAGGAGGTAATAGATATTCCTGGCAGGCATTTTATTATAATAGGTGCCGGAGGAGCCGCCCGTGCCATAGGTTTTGGTATTAGACATAAAGGAGGTACACTTACTATCCTTAACCGCTCTGAGAAACGGGGGCAGGGATTGGCTAGAGACCTGGAGTGTCCATTTTACCCTATTGATTCCATAAAGGAACTTGATGCCCACGCCTTAATTCATGCAACCCCTGTAGGCATGTATCCCCACATAAACCATACACTAATTCCTAAGGAATGGCTGAAGGGGGAAATGGTGGTAATGGATGTGGTATATAACCCTATGGAGACCAGACTTCTTAAAGATGCCAAGCAAAGGGGATGTACTGTCATAAGTGGACTTAAGATGCTTGTCTATCAGGGTGTGGCTCAGTTTGAGATATGGACGGGAAAACAGGCACCCATAAAGGTTATGGAAAGGGCTATTTATGAGACCCTTACCTTATTAGGTTAAGGTATAATGGAGGTCAGGCCAATTAAAAAGTTAGACGCTATACTTCAAGTACCAGGCTCTAAAAGCTATACCCACAGAGCACTGATTGTGGCTGCCTTGGCAGAAGGAGAGAGTACCATACAAGGTGGACTTTTAAGTGAAGATACTTACTATACCCAGAAGGGCTTAGAACTTTTAGGTGCCGAGATCAAATGGGATGATGGTATCTTTCGGGTTCGTGGGACAGGCGGAACCATTAAAAACCCTGCACAGGAGATCTATCTGGGAAATGCTGGCACCTCTATGAGATTTCTCACATCCACCGTGGCGCTGGGTCAAGGTACCTTTATGCTTACAGGAAGTAGAAGGATGCAGGAGCGACCTATACAGGATCTCTTGGATGCATTAGGTAGTTTAGGGGTTGATGCCTATACCAAGGAAAACACTGGATGTCCACCGGTTATTATTGAATCAAATGGTCTTAGGGGAGGAGAAGCAAGGCTTAAGGGAAGTTTAAGTAGCCAGTATCTTTCATCCATACTTCTTGCCTCCCCGTATGCCCGGCAGGACGTCCATATAAA
>DTXE01000025.1 GCA_012962595.1 Syntrophaceae bacterium
GCCTTCCTCTTATCTCATACCACGGTCTTCGTTGTATGACATAGCAGGAGGCCAAGAGAAGCAGGAGAGGAAATAAATATAACCACCTCATGTCTTCGGCCTATCATGCAAAAGAGATTTTGTTGCTAAGGGTAGCATCTAATACCATAGAATCACGTTGGCGGGCAAGTTTGCCTTCTCCTGGCCTCCAGACTTCATCCCTTAAAGAGGCAATTGAGGATGTTTAAGGGTGCACATGTAATTCTTTCAGGACCTTCTTGGCCTCTTCCGAGCCGGGGAAATTCTCCTGAATCCTGATTGCCTTATCCAATTCTTCTCTAGCTAATTGTTTCTCTCCTTTCCTCAAGTAAGCCATGCCCAAATGATAGTGAATGATGGGATTGTTGGGAAGCCTCTCCAAGGCCTCTTGAAATAGCGATATGGCACCATCAAAAATCCCTTTCTTATAATAGACCCAGCCTAGGGTGTCTGAGATAGCTGGCTCCTCAGGAAATTGCTGCTTTGCACTCTGGGCCAGCTTTAAGGCCTGATCCATATCGCCTCCATGTCCCTCTGCATAAAGCCAGGCAAGGTTATTGGCTGCCGGTGCAAATTTTGGATTAATCTTGATAATCCTTTTATAGTGATTAATGGCCTCTTCATAGTTCTCCTTAATTTGATAGAGGATGCCCAATTGCATATGGGCAGGGATATGGTTGGCGTTCTTTTCGATGACCTTCTGATATTCGGCCATGGCCTGATCCACAGCCCCACTTCGGAGGTAGAGACTTCCCAGGGCCATATAGGCTGAGAGAAAGTTGGGATTTAACTCAATGGCCTTCTTATACTGCTCTTCTGCCTTTTTATTATCACGCTGGAAGACATAGATGTTTCCCATAAGATTGTAAATGAAGGGATTGTCGGGTGATTTTTTCAATTGTTCCTCACAGCAAGAAATGGCCACATCGGGCCTTTTCTGTTTAAGATGTATCACCGTTATATGGGTGAGGGTATCTATAAGGTGAGGATTTAGCCCAAGCGCCCTTTCAAATTGAGTGAGAGCATCCTTATATTGCTTCTGAGCCTCATGCACCAATCCCAACCGGTAGTATCCTATAGGGTTCTCAGGCCTTATCTCAATGACTTTCTGAAAGGCCTCCTTTGCCTTATCCCATTTACCCTGATAGAGATAGGCATTACCTACTACCAGATGTGCCTGTACATCATCTGGCCTTGTCCTTAAGACCTTTTTCCCCTCCTCTATTGCAAGATCAAAAGAGCGTGACCTTAAATAGATATTTCCCAACAGGAGATTTGCCTTGTATAACCATGGATTATATTTCAAGGCCTCGGTCAGCTCTGCCTTAGCTTGCTGGACATTCTCCTTGGCCAGATGGGCTACTCCTAAATAGTAGTGGGCCATGGCCAACTTGGGTTCGTCCTTAATAAGTGCCTGAAAAATCTCTATGGCCTTATCCACCTCTCTTTGCTTTAGATATAACCGTCCCTTCAATAATCTTCCATGTAGGTCCGTAGGCCTTTCCTTTAGTATCTCATCCACTATCTTAGATGTCTCATCTATCTTGTTTTGATCGAGATAAAGTTCGCCGGCCTTTACCCTGGCAAGTGTTAGGTCAGGCTTTAGGTTAGAGGCCTTCTGATACTGTGATATTGCCTTTTCTATCTCTCCCTTCCGCGTGTAGAAATCCCCTAATACCATATGTGGACCTGCATCCTTAGGGTCAATCTTTATAGCCGCCACATACTGGGCCTCAGCCTCGGTCATCTTTCCCCGTGAGAGATAAAGATTTCCCAGGTCAATGAGTAGGTCGGTATTCTTGGGGTTGCTGGAGATAGCAGTCTTATAGACCTCCTCCGCTTTAGCAGGGCGATTTGAGGCTATATAAAACCTCCCCAGGGCCAGACGGGCATTTACACTTTTAGGATTCACCTCAATGGCCTGTTTAAGATAGTCTTCAGCCTGCCTGATATCCCTCTTAGCTGCATAAAGCCTGGCTAGTGTAAGATAGGTTTCTTCCCTCTTAGGGTCTAGATGTTGGGCCTTTTTGTA
>DTXE01000026.1 GCA_012962595.1 Syntrophaceae bacterium
CAAAAGTTTGAGATAGGGTGTAAATTAACAAAAAAGGGAAAGTTGCTCATCCCGTAAGGCACCTTTAGGTCTAAAATGACTTGCTATCTGGCCGGAAATGCAGATACTGCCCTTTAGGTCAGGATTTTTGCAGGCACAGATAAATGTAGAAATCCCGTATCTGTCAGCCATTGATTTTATTCTTTGGTAGCCCTTCTTTCTCAACCCTAGAGGCACCAGTTTGGTTTTAGTTGATGTTCCCACATGTGTCCATTTTTGCCCCTGAAACAGGCTTTCCACCAATTTTTTATATATAGATGGTAGTTCCCTCTTTAGATGGTCCATGATGGCCGGCCTCAGGTGAAGATAGCTTAAAGAAACGGATTTGACATCAAGACTCCTCAATCTTTTGAACATTTCATCTATATCCTTTTCGGTATCAGTAATGAAGGGGATGATAGGATCCATCCTTACTTGAGGAATGACTCCCATATCCTTAAGTCGGCTTATGTTTTCAAGTCGCTCTTGAGGTCTGGCAGCACCAGGCTCAAAGGTCTTCCAATATTTTTCTGAAAGGGACACCAAACCTACCTGGGCCATAATGTGGTGGCAGTATCTTTTAAAAAGACCCATGAAACGGTCAGGGATGTAGCCCTTTGTTAAGAAAGAGATTCCTATCCCTCTGCTAAGAAGAACCTCCATAACCTGATAGGTAATATTAAGTATATCTGGATGATCCTGGAAGCAGTCTGAGGCAGTGTTCAACACCACATAATCCGGCCTTACCCGCCTATGGATACCATCCAATGTCTTTGTCAATAAATAGGGCAAATTTGTAAAGAGATAAACCTTCCCTTTAGGAGGGGCATTGGTATATCCACGGGCATAGCAGTACACACAGGAAAACCCGCAGCCCATGGTCACATTAAGGGCATATGTCCCTGTTAGGCAGCCAAATTTAGCCTTACGCAAAACCTGACCTTTTCTTTCTTTATACAAAACCTGGTATGAATCCATATGTAAGAGAAAGCGGCTAGTGCATAGCGGTTAGGGATTGGATTTTTATAAACTAATCGCTAATTACTATCCACTTACTATCCGCTAAACGCTACTTTCCGATTTATAATTTGTTAAAAAGACAGCAAAACATACTAATGTTATCATAAATCAGTGATTATTGTAACCTTGACAAAAAGAGGACTTTCCCCATTTTTTAGTGGAGCCCATTATTTCTGAGCGAAGATTATATGTGTGCAGTGGGGCACCCATCGAGGTGAGCAGGAAGGGGAAAGCCCCACC
>DTXE01000027.1 GCA_012962595.1 Syntrophaceae bacterium
AAATCCCAAGCATCAAATACCAAACAAATTCAAAACTTAAATATCCAAAATCCAATTTCATTCTTCTTTGTGACCGAAGGGTCATGAATGTTTCACCTATACTTCGGGCTCCTTATCTGCCTGGGTAAGGATTTGCAGTATTTCTTCCCTAGATTCAGCACCCATTAAATCCTTCCTTAAGGAAGGATTTCTAAGCATACGAGAAATTTTTGCCAAGGCCTTAAGGTGGAGTCCTGCTGAATTCTCAGGAGCCACTAGAAGAAAAAATAGGTGAACAGGCTTTCCGTCTATGGAATCGAAGCCAATTCCATTTTTACTACGTCCAAAAGAAAGTAGCACACATTCCAAATTACCTATTTTGCCGTGTGGGATAGCCACACCTTCACCTATACCGGTACTGCCAAGTTTTTCTCTCTCTAACAAAACGGCAAGTAATGATTCCCTATCTAACTTATTATATTTTTTCGAAAAGACCGCTATGAGCTCCTTAAGGACTTCCCTCTTATTAGTGGCGGAGAGATCAGGAATGACAAAATCCTCATCTAGGATATCCACAATCTTCATTAGCTTGCCTCCTTTAGGTTTGGAGTTCGATTAGGCCCAAATGGCCGTCATGACGACGATATAGGAGGTTTATGTTCTCTGAATGGATATCGCTAAACACCAAAAAGTCCTCATTAGTTGAATCTAATTGCATAATGGCTTGGTTAATATCCATAGGCTTGGCTACAAGTCTTTCGCTCTTTATAATTCTGGGTTTCTCATATTCCATACCTTCAGTAGAGAGAACATTCATCTGGAAACTTAGGGATTTGATATTTGAATTATAACGGGGCCTCTTGATCTTTTTTCTATATTTTTTGATTTGTTTCTCAACCTTATCTATTACTCCATCAATGGCAGTGCACATATCCTCAGCTTCTTCGTTAGCGTTAATCTTAAACCCGTCAGCAAAGATGGTGACTTCAGCTATATGTCTGAACTTCTCCACCAATAGGATGACATTGACCTCGATAGGTTCGTCAATATATCTCTTTACCCGCTGTATCCTTTCAAGGACATAACGCTTAAGAGCATCTGAAGGTTCCATATGTCTAAACCTCACCGAAATCTGCATATTTTTAGCCCCTCCTTAAATAGTTTTTCTTTTGCTCGACGGAAGAATTCCCATAATTTCTCTATACTTAGCTACTGTTCTTCTTGCGATATTTATATGGGATTTTTTAAGAATTTCGGCAATACGCTCATCACTATAAGGATTTCTTGAATCCTCAGATTGGATAATTTTTCTTATCTTTTCTTTAACACTCTGTGATGCAACGGTGTCACCACCCGTCCTTTGAATGGCGCTATTAAAGAAGTATTTTAGTTCAAAAACCCCCTGAGGAGTGTATACGTATTTGTTGGTTGTCACTCTACTTATAGTAGATTCATGCATCCCTACATCTTCTGCAACATCCCTTAGGACCAAGGGTTTTAAATATCCAATTCCTTTCTCCAGAAAATCCCTTTGGAACCTTACAATACTCTCGGTTACTTTATATATAGTTCTTTGTCTCTGGTGAATAGATTTTATAAGCCAAATAGCCGATTGAAGTTTGTTTTGTATATATTCCTTAGCCGGGGACTTAAGATCTTTATCCTTTAGTATCTCTTTATAGAAGGAGTTAATTTTAAGCCTTGGTAAGCCATCCTCGTTCAAAACTATTACAAACTCATCCTCGATTTTATAAACATATATATCAGGACTGATATATTGGGACTCTTCATTGCTATATGATCGTCCAGGCTTTGGTTCCATCTGTAATATAATCCTTATGGCATCGGTGACATCCTTCATGGATACCTTGAGCGCTTTGGCAATGGCCTTGTAATTTTTGTTTTCCAGCAGGTACAGATGTTTTTTTATAATTTCTCCAACTATGGTATTATCCAGATTTAGATGTCTTGCTTGAATCAACAGGCATTCCTTCAAATCCCTGGCGGCAACTCCAAGAGGATCAAACTCCTGGATGTTTTTAAGAACCCTCTCTACCATTTCTTTATCTGTATGAGATATTGTAGCAATTTCAGAGACTGTAGTCCTCAAATAACCGTCGGGATCCAAGTTACCAATAATTAGAGTGCCAATTTCCCGCTCCTTCTCACTAAAATTGGATAGCCTAAGTTGCCACATCAGATGAGCCTGAATTGAGACTCCTTTGCGAGAAATGTTTTCCAAGGATGGGAACTCTTTTTCTTCATGGTAAGAACCTAGACCGCTCATCTTATAGTAATCATTAAGATAGCCACCCCAATCAAAATCCCTTCTATCTCCTTCTAATAGTGGGGCTTCAGATATCTGTTCGTCCCTGCTCACAGATGGGATATCTTCCCCTTCCTTCAACATCTCCCCAGGACTTTCTCCAGTTTCTACTTCGTCCAAGAGAGGATTTGTCTCCATCTCTTCCCGGATGGTATTTATCAATTCCAGTCTGGAAAGTTGAAGAAGTTTGATGGCCTGTTGCAGTTGAGGGGTCATAATCAGCTGCTGGGCCAAACGTAAGTGTTGTTTTATCTCCAGGAACATTTTAATATCCCAATAAATGAGTATTAAGTTAACTCAGTAAGCCTGGGCCGACTAAACCTTTTTTGAGGTGGCCACACCACCAAGGTAATAAGGGGCATAGCAAAAAAGAGATCCTCCTGCCAATATAGAATCATTTTACTGAGTAAAGTAAACAATCATTCCCAATATTATAAGTGGAATGTCTCTCCCAGATATATCTCTCTTGCAATTTTGCTTGTAACGATCTTCTCTGAATTTCCTTGTTCCATAATTCGCCCTTGATTCAAAATATATGCCCTGTCACAGACACCTAAGGTCTCTCTGACGTTATGGTCCGAAATTAATACCCCGATTCGCCTTGATTTTAAATCCTTGATGATCTTTTGTATATCGGAGATAGCTAGAGGGTCTATGCCGGTAAAAGGTTCGTCTAATAATATAAAAGAAGGTGAAGTTACAAGGGCCCTGGTAATCTCAAGCCTTCTCCTTTCACCCCCTGAGAGAGAATAAGCCATATTCTTTGCTAAATATCCGATTTTCAGCTCTTCCAGAAGTTCCTTTAAGCGTTGTTCTCTCTCACCCTTAGTTAAGTTTAGGGTTTCTAAAATAGCCATAATATTCTCTTCCACGGTGAGCTTCCGAAAGATAGAAGGTTCTTGTGGCAGATAATTTATGCCCTTCCTAGCCCTCATGTACATAGGGTAATGGGTTATATCCTCACCATCCAAAAAGATTTTTCCATAATCAGGTCTAATTAATCCCACGGTCATGTGGAAGGTGGTGGTTTTGCCTGCCCCATTAGGTCCTAAGAGTCCTACAATCTCGGAGTTGTGAACTTCAAGAGTTACTCCATCCACCACCTTTTTACCATTGTAGATCTTAGTCAAGTTTCTAATGGATAAGGTTGACATCATATTAGATGATTCATGATACATGATGCACGATACAAGATTTAGCTTAATCCCTACTAC
>DTXE01000028.1 GCA_012962595.1 Syntrophaceae bacterium
CTTTTTGAAGCCTCTTTAGGGTTTCAACCTTGACTGGCCCGTGACTC
This sequence comes from Syntrophaceae bacterium, assembly GCA_012962595.1. GTDB lineage: Bacteria > Desulfobacterota > DTXE01 > DTXE01 > DTXE01 > DTXE01. The sequence continues at coordinate 48 of DTXE01000028.1, forward strand.
CACTCCAAGGTTCCATCTATATCTATGGCAATGAGCAATTTCATCTACTAAAAGACCCCAAAGGCTAATTCAAAAAGATGGCTGTTTAATTCTAGAAATTGTGGAAGAAATCCTTTTCAAATTCAAAGCTCTAAATGAACCTGGTTATAAATTCCTCGTGTACCTTCTTAAATTTCACCTCGCTCAAGAATTCATGGAACTCATAGAGTCTTATCTGTCTCAGAAATTCCGTCCACTGAATATCATGTGGCAGAAGGTGAAAGAATCTGCCAGGTTGAATGAGCTGCGAGAGGCCTTTTGCCCTTGATTTTAAAATCGAAACTAGATCTTCTATAGGAATCTTACCCAGGCGATGGATCTCCAATTCATTGGCATGTTCAATTATAAAAAACAGGCCATCCACATTCTTTATTTTGAGATTTCTCCCCCTTTCCAGAGCAAGTTTTAGGATCTCTCCATAAAGAAGGCCTAAGAAGTGAAATAACAGGAAGAAATCCTCTTTTTGGATAAAGGGAATCTCGGAATCTTTCACATATCCCTTGAAGACATGGGTTTTTACTTTACAGCCTGTGGAGAAATCTACATATAGCCTTGAATGGCTATCAAATGGTGCCTTTTTGTACAGGAAGCTTGAGGGAACTCTAATTTCTCTGACAAAAACCCTCCTCTTCAAGATATAAGCCACCTCCCAATATCTTCCAGCAAGGATAAATTGAGGGATAACCCTTTCGATATGTCCAAGAACCTCATTGTTTAACTGATTTACAACTTCATACTCACCTTGGGCCTCATTAGGGATATTGGTGTGGATGCCCCCGTAATCAATAAGCCTTTGAATCCTATCTCCTGTAAAATATAAATTAGAGTTATTTTTTAAAATATATCCCCTTTCAAGGAGGTTGTCTAAAATCTTTATGATGGTAAGCTCCTCCACCCCAGACGGTCTGAAAAGTCGAGAAATGGCCCAAAGGCTTGTACCAATCCGCCTCTTCTGATGAAGGTAGGAAAATATCTGCTGAATTATAACTGACAGGTCAAAAAGAGCCTCTCTCTTTTCAAGTTCAAGATTTTGAGCCAGCTCCACCAATATCTCAAAAAGTGCCCTGCTTACAGCACTTCTATAAAGTCCATAACCATAAATAACATCTCTTCTCCTACTCCCCCTTCCAAGCCTCTGTAAAAGTGAACTTACACTATGTGGGGGACCATCCAGAATAACTGCATCCACGTCCCCTATGTCTATACCTACCTCCAGAGTGGTGGTGGCTATACATACCCCTGTTTTGCCTTTTTTTAAAGCCTCCTCATTTTCCTCCCTTTTTTTTCTGCTTAAGCTGCCGTGGTGGACAAGAATAGGCTCCAAATACGGCAGATTCCTCTTAAGTAAGGAGGCCACATTTTCGGCCTCCTTTTTGGTATGACAGAAGACTAGTATCTTCTTGAAGCCCTTGCTTATCCAATCTCTTGAAACCTCTTCCCAAGCTCTATAGTCTGTGGAGGGGACCAGGTAGAATTCGATGTCTCTCTCTGGAGGAATCTCAATGGTTTTGAAGTGTTCAATATATCTCTTCCCAAACGATCGGGGATCGGGAAGGGTGGCCGAGAGAATATAATACCTTAAGTTTTCACCCCCTCCCCTTAAAAGCCTAATTCTTTCTAAAAGTATCTTAAGCTGATCCCCTCTATAGGTCCCATCTATTAGATGGAGGTCATCAAGGATAATGGCCTTAACTGTTTTAAAGAAAGAGGGATTCCGGGATAAAAGGGAATCCAAGGATTCAGGGGTGGTAATAAGTAGAAAAGAAGGCCGCCTTAAGGATACCTCAGGATGGTCCCCTGTCTTCCGCTCCAGATGGAGACCCAGGTATTCCAATGGCTCTCTGAGTCTTCCAAAAAGGTCATTAACCAGTGCCTTTGTAGGAACAACATAAAGGATAGAAAAGTCGTTGATGCCTCTTTGAATGAGGTCTTCTATGAGAGGTGCACAGACAGCCTCAGTCTTTCCACTGGCAAGAGGTGCAGAAATAACCATGTTTTGCCCCCCGAGGATCAGGGGAATGGCCTCCTTCTGCACAGGGGTTAAATCTGGAAAGCGGGCAAAGAAAGGTATCCACGTAAGTTTCAATCGTTTTTTACAATCTTCTAAGGTGAACAAGGGAGTTACTCAGCCTCAAAAAGTCCTCTTTTCTCAAATTGGGGTAATGCCTCAGGAGATCAAGTCCCTCGATGGTTCCTTTAATAAAGGTCCTAATGTTATACCTTCGATTCCATAGAAATCTTTTTAAAAATTTTTTCATCTTATCATCCTGTGAGAATGAGGGATAAGCTCTTTGATAGAGCAGGAGCAGTCTTTCAAAGATGGTCAAATAGTCCACTTCCATAAATGGGCTTAGATGAATTATCTCATGTGACCTGAGAAAACCCCTTAAGACTCTGAGATATCTCCATTGGGATGGTGTAAGGGAGAGCACAACGAATAGGCGGGAAGGGTTTTCAAATAGGTAAGGATATGGACGGATTCTGCTATGAATAAGCCCTATTTCGTCTATATAACCGGCATCTTCTTTACCTGTGGCCTTAACTCTCCTTTTGAGTTGCCCTAAGCTGTTAAGTCCTTGAGTGTTTTTTGCCGTCATAATGAGCCCTTTTAGGAAATTAAAGCCCCTTTCCCTTTGCCAGCTGTATACCAGGTCTTCAAGATTTTCACCCTCATCAATGAGGATAACCAGTCCCTTAATCCCGAGATTCTTCAGGAAAAATCCCACTCCACTTAATAAATAGCAGTAGAAATCAGCCGAGGTGGAATAGTCTAAGAATGTGGGGAACCCATTCCCTTTTTTATAAATTGCCTGCGGCATGAGCCTTTCACCCTCGATCCAGTTCCAGAAGGATTCCTCAACATCAGACCTTTCTTTTATATAGGATGCCGCAAGATGAAGTACCGGGTGTCTTTTCAGATCAGGGATTTTATCTATCCTTTTAGAGAGGGCCTTTAAAAATCCTCGAAAGTCTTTTTCATTCTGGTCTTCACTACCTATCCACCTAAAGGACCTGGTGACCTCTCTATAAAAGGACCTGGGACGAAAGGGTGTCACATCAAAGGGATCAAGCTCCACGCGAGAGATGGCGAAATTACTGTTAATCGCCAAATGACTTAAGTAATCAAGTATATGTGTCTTTCCAGCACCGTATGGTCCATCAATGATCAGGGCTTGTCCACCTCGGAACCCATTTAGGAACTCCTGAACGGTCCGTATCTCCTTATCTCTACCAAAGGTAAAATTTTCAATATGCCTTTGGGGAACTACTCCTAACCGAAATGCCTCCACCATTTTGGCTGCCTCTTTTTCATCTTGCAGTGTGGCCGGTAATTCCTGCTTCTCGGCCTGGGGATGTGGTCTTGTTTTTTCACCTCTCCTTAATACCTTTAGTCTATGGGTGAAGAGCCACTTTCTTAGCCCGGAGTCAAAACACACCAAAACCATGGTCCCTGCCCACCTGGTGGTTAAGACCCTTCCATAACCAAAATAGGGATGAAACACCTCTAAGGGATAACCTGAGGTCACCATCAATACTCAGCCTCGTCTGACCTTTTGGTCTCCTTTTCCGATGCCTCGGTGGTTTCCTTCTTAAGGATGCTTTCGATACCTTGGTAAGTGATGTTCTTTTGAGGGTTGTCCCTTAACTGGTGGAGGCATTGAATCAAGGCCTTCACGAATAGCCTCCTATGGCCGATACCATGAAATCTGAAGGAATAGGCAGCCTTGGCCACATTATGAACAAGCTCCTGTGTGTCAAAAGGAAAATGGTAAGCCGCTTGGTAAATTTGGCAAAGTTTCTCACCTAGTGCGGTCAGAAATTCCATTGGGTCCATATCTAAATCTTCTAAGTTAATCTTAGCCCCGCTAGGGTTGGAGCGATGAAACAACCCTCTCAGCCTCTGCCTTAAAGCTTCATATACCCCCAATGTTCCTTCCAGAAGCTGATTCTCATCTGGAATGGCATAAAGGATCATACACGAAGGGAGTCTTCCATTTCCACATTCGTCCACAAGCTGCCTTAGGTTATCAAGAGCTATCTTTTTTTCTCTGGCCCTTATGACACTCATCCCCCTCTCTGCCTCATCAAATAGAAGAACCATCCCAGAATAGCCAATAAGTTTCATCCACTGGATAAGGGATCGCATCATTTTAAAGGCGCTAACCCTGGTTATGTCCTCCATAACCCCATATTTCCTTAAGCTTTCCCTGTCAAACCCTTCTCCTTTAATCCATAAAAGGAACCTAGCAAATTCCTCCTCATCACCCTTAAGAAGGGCTTTGAAGGCACCTCTCACCGCATTTCTGAAACTTATGCTCTCTATACCAGTGATGGTCTCTAACACTTCCATTATGAGCGATTCTCTATCTTCCGCCCCTTCAAGACTTAGGGTCACCTGCCCATACCAGGTTCTCAAAAATGCCTCCATTCCCCTGGCCTGCCAGGAAAAGGGATCCTTTCCCTTTGAGGGAGGGGCCAGCAAATTATCCACCATAGCCTTATAAACTAGCTCAAGCTTGTCAAAGGGACATTCGGAAGGGCTTAAGGGAACGTAACTTACCACAAAATTTTCCTTAAATGCCAAATCTCTCACATTGTAAAGGAAATGGGTCTTCCCACCCCCATAGCTTCCCACGATCAGCTTGAAGGCGGAGTAATCAATTCTTAAAATCCCTCGAAGATACTCTTCCACCAGTGTCTTAAGATATTGGTCCAAACCCACTGTATAATACTGGATGCCATGCTCAGGGGGAGTCCCTGTGCTCCCAAGGATATTGATGATTCCCTTTGCTACCAAAGGGTCTAATGGTTTTTGGGATATATCCTCTAACATAAGTGCACCAGGCAGGATTTATTTAAACAGGATGTGAGAAAATCTGGTTCCCTCCCCCCTTTCATTATCGGGAACCCACAGAAACATCTGTCTCTTGAAGGTAGCATCAAAGGGTGCTACCACCAGGTGGAGATCCTTCTCTTTCCATCTAAGAATCTGTTCCCTTCTTAGCTGGTAAAGCTGGATGGCAAACTGTATGCGACTGAGGGGCTTAAAATTTCCTTTACTGGGATCAGAGAGAAATTTTTCATCCTGGATTTGAAATACTATCTCCTTTAAAACCTCCATTATGGGAAGCCTTTCTCCATCTTCCTTTCCACAGGTTGTTAGTGCCCTTTCATAGCCTTTATAAAGGAGAGGCATAAACTCTTCAGGCTGAATAAGGCCCTTTTTCATGGAGGTGGAAAAGTCGACCACTGCTTGGCAAATACCCTCAGGATCCAAGGGGACGGATTTGACCAATTCAGGGCCGAAAAAGATTTGAACCCTTTTCGCCTCCCAGTTTACCTTTAAATGATAAAATCCTACTTTAAGGTTTGGAAGCTGACCGCTAAGGGTAAGTCCCTTCTCTTTAAATAGATCATCAAGGTCTTTAACGAATTCAAAGAAAAATTCTTCTTCCTTTTGTTTAAGAGTTACCTTTCCATTCTCCAATATTTGTGAGAGAGCAACTTGAAACTGGTTGAAATCATTCGATATAGAATTCAGTCCCCGCTCCATACTTTCCAAGACGGTTCTCAAAAGATAGGGGGCACCCTTCTGCCTCAATTGGGAATAGCGCCACAAATCCCTTTTTATGAGGCTAGTCTTCTTCGATATGTCTCTCAATGATTTTTCTAAATCCTTTTGAGAATTCATCTTTGTTAGCCCCTCACAAGTTGCTAACTTGCAAATATATTACAATAATAGAGGAAAGTCAACGAAGGGATTGTAATTCGAGAATGAACCCCTCTCCTAAATTTTCAGTCCAGATGTTTTTAATTCCCATTTAGATAGTTTTTGTGTGGATTAAGCTTTTTGAATGGGGCTGGATAACATGCAGAGTGTTGATGTTTAACACCTGAAAATCCCGGTGTCCCCAGTTCGATTCTGGGCCTCGGCACCAGTAAAATCAATGGGTTACTGGTGGTTGGGCTTCTGGGGATTTGGGGACCGGGTTCTGTGCCCTGAGATTTCTATAGCTACCTTCTCAGGTATTCCAGCCCTTATCATATTTCTAACAGCGGTTCTTCTAAAATCATGGGGAATTTTCTCCTCAAGTCCCGCTTTCCTACAGGCAGCATTCTAGGCTTTGCTAAAAACCTTTGATTTTCTTACCATCCCTAAGGAATACATAATCGCATTTGGGATATTTGGCATCCCTTAAGGTTAAAAACTCATGGTATTCAAAATACCCTGTCCTTACGTTGTTCTCTTCAAGGTGTGGAATATAGGGTACATGAACCACCTTTGATAAATAGGGACACATCCTATTTTTTAACCGTTACTAATTCTTATGCTACAAAGAAAATCTAGAAATAGCTAAATAATTACCCACTACTACACCCTGATTTGCTTCGCATTTCTAAAGAAATATTTGTTTTTTGTGTTTTGAATTTAGATATTTATAAAGATAAACAAAATGTACGGATGGAAGAGTTGTTGTCAAATTTAGATTTAGATAACTACTATTGTGAACCATTTATAGAATTAGAAAAAGTCAATA
>DTXE01000029.1 GCA_012962595.1 Syntrophaceae bacterium
CGCACGCTTTTGTCTCAGATTAATTTTTCGGTAAATTATCAAAAGATTAGTAATGATTTAAAGTCAATTTCTGAGTGGAACCCATTATTTCTGTGCGAAGATTATATGTGTGCAGTGGGGCACCCATCTAGGTGAGCAGGAAGGGGAAAGGGCAGATAGGCGACTATCGGGAGCCATGAAAGGAGGGTAATAAGTATGGATTTTAAAATTTTGGTAAGTACTTTTGTTGCTATTTTCCTATCTGAATTCGCTGACAAAACGCAGGTGGCAACCTTGAGTCTTTCGGCTGAAACCAAATCCCCCCTTTCCGTCTTCTTAGGTGCCTCCTGCGCCCTTATTTTGACATCATTGATAGCTGTAACATTAGGTGCACAGTTACCGAGAATTATTCCTATTCACTATATAAAAATTTTGGCTGGGTTGGTTTTTATATTACTAGGTTTATTTATGGTAATATCCAAGTAACTGTAGGTAATGCACTGGCTTTTTCTGATATGATAATTTACCAGAATGTCAATTTAGGGTAGGCATTGGGAACATTTGGCTTCAAAAAGTGAAGAATACCCACTAGGTGCCTCAATGGGAGCAGCACAGCTTGATTTTATAAAGGCCAGAATTGTTTCTGAAATTTAATGACCTTTTCAATGTGGGGGTTAATTGATTCTTCTTCTCCTTGAGAAAGGTCATCCTCTTTTAGAATGCTCTCACTGAACATCTCCTTTAAAACAGCCATCATACACTCTCGGAGTCCTTTTATGTTGTATCCTCCTTCTAAAACAAATAGAATCTTCCCATCACATAAATCTCCTGCTAGGCCTAAAAGAATCCTTGTGATAGCGGCAAGGCCTTTGGGTGTGACTCTCATGCCTCCCAGTGGATCATCAAAATATACATCAAAACCAGCAGAAACCAAAATAATATCAGGTTTAAAGGAAAGGGCAATGGGAGAGAGTATTCTTCTAAAAATTTGTATATATACCTTATCATCTTGGCCCGCTCTTAAGGGCACATTGACGGTATATCCCTTCCCCTCACCTTCTCCCACTTCATCATAATTTCCTGAACCCGGGTAGTAGGGAAATTGATGGGTTGAAAAATAGAGGACATGTGGGTCTTTATAGAAGGCGTTCTGGGTGCCATTTCCGTGGTGTAAATCCCAATCTACAATCAACGCCTTTTTCGCACCATGGACTTGCATAGCATATTTGGCCCCCAAGGCTATGTTGTTAAAGATACAGAAGCCCATGGCCCTATTGGCCTCTGCATGGTGTCCAGGAGGCCTAACGAGGGCGAAGCCATTGGAGATGTCCCTTCTAAACAGATAATCGAGAATAGAAAAGACACCTCCCACAGCCAACTTTGCCGTATCATAGGACAAAGGAGAGGCATAGGTATCTGGATCTAGAATTGTCAGAGGCTTTCCCTTGGTGCTTGTAATATGATTAATGTATGCAGGAGTATGAATCCATTCCAGTTCCCAATGGTTGGCCATCCTTGGTGTTATCTCCATAAATTTACCTGCCAGATCACCCTTTTCTAATACCGCATAAATCCCCCTTAATCGCTTGGGGCTTTCCACATGAGGATAATGTGCAATGTGGTCAAGGTAGCGAATATCTTTAACTATACCTGTTTTTGCCATGGACTGCTTAATTAAGCTGGATAATTCTCTTGCCTTGGATGCCCAATACAAATAATTGCTTCTCTACATCACCTGTTTTGGTAAAGCTAGTGGTTCCAGTTACACCAGGAAAATCCTTTATATTGTGAAGGGCGTCCTTTAATTCACTCCTGGATTTAGGGGTATGGCCTTTTATTATATGTAGAAGAATCTGCATGGCATCATATCCCTGGGCCTCCAGAAACTGAGGTTCCTCCCAGAAGGTCAAATAAAAGTTCTCCACAAAGCGCTGAATAATAGGGGAGGGGCTATTTTTAAAAAAGCTGTCTACAAAGAGAGCACCCTGGAGATGCTCGTTCGCTATATCCACAAGCTTCTGGTTATTCCAAAGATTGGTGCCCAAAATCCTTACATCCTGGACATCACAGTACACAAATTGAGGAGCAATGAGTGCGATCTTTTCATAGGTATCGGGGATAAAAACTGCCTCACAGAAAGTGGCGTCTAATCTGCGAATTATCTCCTGAAAATCAGTTAGATCATCGCTATAATGCTCCATACCCACAATGGTTCCACCAGTTTTCTTCACAGCATTTACAAAGAGGTCTTTGTACATATTGCCGTAAGAATTATCCGGATAAAGAATGGCATATCCCATCAATCCCAAGGAATTTATGGCATAGTCCACGAGAGCCTCTATTTGCAAATCGGGCCTTAAAAAATCTCGGAAGACAAAATCTCCGACCTCGGTAATGCCTTCCCTTTGAGTTAAGGTTATTATAGGAATACCCGATTCTTGAGCCTTTTTAGCTACAGCCATAGCCTCCAAACGACCTAGGGGTCCCAAGATGACCATAGCCCCTTCCTCAACCAAATCTGCAACCGCCTGCATCCCTGTCTCAGGATCACCTTTGGAGTCCTTGACAATGAGCCTTAAGGAAGTTTCACCTGGATTTTGTTGGAAAAGATTTTCCGCCAATTTAATCCCTCTCAAAACTCGTTCACCGTAAGGCGCCAATTTACCACTCAAGGGAAGAATGCAACCGATGGTAACAACTTCAAGTCCCTCTTCCAGCTCCGTTAAGATGTCTTTGGCCTCCTTAGTTAGTTCATGATCGGGATATTCCTTTTGGAAGAAGATTAATTCTCTTCTTATATCCTCAATTCTGTGTTGTCTCTGGTATAAATTGGCTAAAGCTATCTCCACATAACCACCAATGACAGTTCCGCCATATTGTTCCTTGAGTTTAAGCAGACCTTCTTCTGAGAGACAACCCAATCCCTTTCTTATGTTTTGTAATGCTAAGGTTTTTCCCTCCCCCTTAGCCCATTGATAGGCCCTGATATACATAGAAATGGCCTCATCAAATCTTTCCAAGGCCAAATAATTGTCACCTGAGAGTGTGTAGATTTTGACCCTTTCTTCTCTTTTAAGATATGATGAAAGCAGACCTTTTAAGATTTTAAGTGAATCGTTATATCTTTGAAGCCGCCAATAAGAATAGGCCACACCATACCGCGCCCTTTTCCTATATAAACTGGTGGGAAAACTCGATAACATCCGTTGGTAAGCTAGCAAACCCCTTTTGTGTTTTCCCTTTTGAGTATAGATTTCACCTATGTAAATCAGTGCTTGATCGGTTCTGGGACCACGTGGGAAATCCCTAACATACGTCTCTAATCTCTTTAGGGCCCTGTCCAAATCCCCCCTATTAAACAGATTCTCGGCTTCTCGAAAACGGTTTATAGCCAGAGACCTTCTCCAACTATCTCTGTCCGTTGTCACAGAAGGGGCACAGGCCAAAAAAAGAAAAAGGGGTATTAAAAGTATGAATCCCCCTTTTTCTAAGGAATATTTGTTAGCTATATCCTTAGGGCCACTGGGACTTATAGAAATGGTAAATTAAACCTCCTTGTAATCCGCATCTACCACCTCCTCTTCTTCAGGAGGCTTACCCTCTTTTTTCTCTCCGGCCTCTGGCTTGGTAGCCTTGGCGTACATGGTCTCTGCCAATTTGTGAGAAGCCTGAGTTAACTCATCGCACATACCTTTTATTTCATTGGCATCTGAGCCTTCCATAGCCCTTTTTAACCTCCCAATGATCTCTTCAATATTAGCCTTAGTGCTAGCATCGACCTTGTCCCCCATTTCTCTCAATGTCTTTTCGGTAGTATAGATCAATGTATCGGCGGTATTGCGTGCATCAGCAAGCTCCCTCTTTTTCCTGTCCTCTTTCTGGTGGGCCTCCGCCTCTTTAATGGCCTTTTGGATTTCCTCTTCGGTCAATCCGCTTGATGATGTTATTCTAATAGACTGTTCTTTGCCAGTTCCTAAATCCTTAGCCGACACATGGACAATACCATTGGCATCGATATCGAAGGTTACTTCGATTTGAGGCACTCCTCTGGGTGCAGGAGGGATACCAAACAGCTCGAATCGCCCCAGAGTCTTATTATCGTAAGCCATCTCTCTTTCACCCTGCAATACATGAATGGTAACTGCTGTCTGATTATCGGCAGCGGTAGAGAATATCTGGCTCTTTTTAGTAGGGATAGTGGTGTTCCTCTCTATTATCTTGGTGAAGACCTGCCCTAGTGTCTCAATGCCCAGAGAGAGCGGGGTTACATCCAAAAGCAACACTTCCTTAACTTCACCCTTAAGTATGGCCGCCTGAATAGCTGCACCTACTGCTACTACTTCATCCGGATTAACCCCTTTATGGGGCTCTTTCTTGAAGATTTCTTTGACCTTCTCCTGAACCTTAGGCACTCGTGTCATCCCACCCACCAGAATCACCTCATCTATGTCTGCGGGCTTTAGATTAGCATCTCTCAGTGCCGTATGGCAGGGCCCCACGACCCTTTCTATAAGGTCCTCTACCATGGATTCGAACTTGGCCCTGGTAAGCTTCATACTTAGGTGCTTTGGTCCTGTAGCATCGGCAGTGATAAAGGGAAGATTGATCTCTGTTTCGGAAGTGCTTGAGAGTTCTATTTTTGCCTTCTCTGCAGCCTCCTTTAGCCTCTGAAGTGCCATTCTGTCTTTCCTCAAATCGATGCCATTCTCCTTTAAAAATTCATCGGCTATATAATCAAGTATCCGTTGATCGAAGTCTTCTCCACCCAAGAAGGTATCCCCACTGGTGGACTTTACCTCGAACACTCCTTCTCCAATTTCCAGAATGGATATGTCAAATGTGCCACCACCCAAATCGAATACCGCAATTTTTCCCTCCTTTTTCTTTTCCATGCCATAAGCTAGAGATGCAGCTGTTGGCTCATTAATAATCCTAAGTACGTTCAAGCCTGCAATTCTCCCTGCATCTTTGGTGGCCTGACGCTGGCTGTCGTCAAAATAAGCAGGAACTGTAATTACCGCATCCTTTATGGTTTCTCCTAAATATGACTCTGCGGTCTGCTTCATCTTTTGTAAAACCATGGCAGATATCTCAGCAGGGCTGTAAGACTTTCCCTCAATTTCCACATGAGCGTCACCATTGGGGGCCTTGACAATCTTGTATGGTAATACCTTGATAGCCTTTTGTACCTCGGCCGAGTCATATTTCCGGCCGATAAGTCTCTTTATGGCGAAGATGGTTCTTGAAGGATTGGTAATTGCCTGCCTCCTCGCCAACTTTCCTAGTAGTCTTTCTCCAGTATCTGTAAAGGCCACCATTGAGGGAGTTATGCGGTCCCCTTCCGGATTAACAATTACCTTAGGCTCTCCCGCTTCTACAATGGAGACTACAGAAAAGGTGGTTCCTAGATCGATTCCAATTGCTTTAGCCATATAGTTCCTCCTTAAAAAAATCAGCTAAACTTTTTATCTTCAGTTTGTAATCTTTTCTTCTCCTTCAGCTCGTTCCGGCCGCCTGGAGACTACTACCATCGCCGGCCTTATAACTCTGTCGTTCAACATGTATCCTTTCTGAAGCTCAGATAGTATAGTATTCTCTTCTTCATCTGCTTTCTCCTCTACGGTCACGGCTTCATGCAAGTTAGGATCAAATTTTGCACCAATTGCCTTTATAGGTTTTACTTTAAACTTCCCCAAACAGTCATTAAAACTCTTTAAGACCATCTCTATACCTTCTACAAAGGCCTTAGAGGCCTTCTTAGTTCGAGCATGGTCTATAGCCCTTTCCAGATTATCCACAATAGGAAGAAGCTCTTTAATGAGAGATTCATGGGCATATTTGAGAAATTCAGCCTTCTCCCTTTCCACTCTCTTCTTATAATTCTCTAATTCTGCTGACACCCTAAGCCACCGATCATAATTGATAGCTGCTTCTTCCGACTTTTCATTCAGCCTTTTCATCAATTCTTCTTTGGTAATCTCCTCTTCTTTAGTCCCTTCAAGTTCTACCCCTTTGGGTTGTTCAGGTTCCACCTCTTTGGGTTGTTCTAATTCTGACTCAGAAGTCACCTTTTCTTCCTGCACCTATCATTTCCCTCCCTGCACAAAAACTAGACAAATTTATAGTATTTCGGCTAAGATTTCGCTTACAAGTCTGGCAGTATAACCTACTAAGGGAATTACCCTGGAGTAATTCATTCGGGTAGGACCAATTATACCTAATGTCCCCAAGGTACTAGAACCTTTAGTATAAGGTGAAGTAACAACACTACACCCTTCAACCCCAATTAACTCATTTTCTGAACCTATAAAGGTCTGAACACCGGTAGCAGACATACTTTTATCTAACAGTTTGATGATGATGCTCTTCTCCTCAAACGCCTTAAAAATGGCCTTCATAGTTTCAATATCCGAAAGTTCGGGATAATTGAGAATATTAGCATGTCCTTCTATGTAGACATCCTTCTCCTCCTCTACACCATTCTGAAAGGCCCTTTTGCTCAATTTCAAGGCCTTTGATAACATCTCATCAAAAGCTGTTTTCTCCTTCTCCATCTCTTCTAAAATCTTTTGCTTAACCTCGCTTAAGGTAAGGTCGCTTAAAATATCATCAAGGTATCTAGAAAATTTGTCCAGCTCATCCTGGCTTAAGTCTTCTTCAAACTGAATCACTTTGTGCTGAACAATTCCAGACTTGGATATAAAAATCACCAGTATCAGATTATCCCTTAATCTTAAAAATTCGATATGTTTTAGTCTGACTGTGGAAAATGTGGGTGCCAGCACCACTCCTATGTGCTGTGAGGCCATAGATAAGATCCTGGAGGCCTCTTTAAGAATATTAGCCACATCAAAACCCAGTCCTTTGAAGCTGTTGCGGATTTTCTCCTTTTCTGCTCGAGAAAGTCTTTTTACCTTCAACATAGAATCCACGTAAAATCTCAATCCATATTCTGTAGGGATACGACCAGCCGATGTGTGGGGTTGTGTAAGTAAACCTATTTCCTCTAAATCAGCCATAACATTCCGGATAGTAGCTGGACTTAGATTCAAGCCATGCTTTTTAGATATGGTCCGGGAACCTACCGGTTCGGCTGTTTCGATATAGTCCGAGATTACTGCATGCAAAATCTTTTTGTCACGTTCTGAGAGCTTCATGTTCGACTTTTTGTACCGATTTTTAAAGCAAAGGAGCTAATTTAAGATAACAATGCTCACATTGTTTGTCAAGGCTATAAACTAAACGGAGTTTCCTGACTTCTGAGCGAAGATTATATGTGTGCAGTGAGGTACCCACTGAGGTGAGCGGGAAGGCAACCGAGAGATTATCTTCTTTTAAAATAGGCCCTTACTAATTTTATGGCGCAGAAGTCACCACACATAGTGCAAACATCCTTTGTTTTAGGTTGACTTTGGTTTCGATAAAGTCTGGCCCTATCGGGATCTATGGAGAGGCTAATCTGCCTTTCCCAGTCTAACCTCTTTCTAGCCTTGGACATTTTGTTGTCCTTCTCCATAGCCCCTTTGTTTCCCCTAGCTATGTCTGCGGCATGGGCTGCAATTCTGGCAGCGATAACTCCCTCTCTCACATCCTGAACCGAAGGGAGCTTTAGATGCTCAGCAGGGGTCACATAACAGAGAAAATCTGCACCAGCCATGCCTGCTATGGCACCCCCTATAGCCCCTGCAATATGGTCATAACCTGATGCAATATCGGTGGTAAGGGGCCCAAGCACATAAAAAGGGGCTCCTTTGCATATCTTCTTTTCCAAAAGGACATTGGCCTCAATCTGATTCATGGGCATATGTCCAGGGCCTTCAATCATCACCTGAACGCCCCTTTCCCAGGCCCTATCTCTTAATTCTCCCAAAAGTAGAAGCTCCTGTACCTGTGCCCTATCGGTGGCATCTGCCAGGCAGCCAGGCCGAAGTCCATCACCTAGGCTCAGAGTCACATCGTATTTACGGGCAATCTCAAGTAGCCGATCATAATACTGGTAAAGGGGATTCTCCTTTTTGTTATATATCATCCAGGTGGTCAAAAATGCTCCACCTCGGCTCACGATATCGGTAAGACGCCTTTGTCTTCTTAGCTTATCTAAGGTATAGAGGGTGATACCGCAGTGAACCGTCATAAAATCGACACCATCTTTAGCTTGTTTTTCGATGATTTCAAAAATTCCATCTTCCGTCAAGTGAACAATCCCCCCCTCTTTTTTAATAGCCTCAATAGCTGCCTGATAAATAGGGACTGTTCCAAATGGTATGGTAGTATGTTTGATGAGGGTTCTCCTGATATGGTCTAGATCTCCTCCAGTACTAAGATCCATTACCGTATCTGCACCTACCTCTATAGACACCTTAAGCTTCTCAAGCTCCTGATCAAGATCGGTATAATCCGAGGATGTGCCTATATTAGAGTTGACTTTAATGGACAGACTCCTTCCAATCCCTTTAGGTTTCAATCCCTTGTGGTTCACATTGGCGGGGATGACTGTATAGCCCTGGGCCACATCACATCGTATAACCTCAGGGTCTATCCCTTCACATTTGGCCACATATTTCATGGCTGGTGTGATGATACCATTTCTTGCCTGTTCTAACTGGGTCATATCTTTTTAAAAACCTCCGGCTTTTAGTATCTTGTGTACTACATCCATAGGATCTCGACCAATTACCCTTATCATTGGTTCCTTACCTACATCTCCCTTATCAAAGATGATATCAGGTACAAGACCCTCTTCTTTTACTATGGTTTCTATACCCCATTTAAGCGATGAACCTTCCCTTTCTTTGACTTTCTCTGGCTCATATTGCCTGTCAAAGCTACGAACTCTGAATTTTAGTAACTTACATCTTTTTATGAAGTTTTCATCAAACCGGATATTCATAGCGGCCCTCAACTGTTTATCATATTTCATCACTGTAAGAATTACCTGAGCTATGTGCCTAGAGGCTCCAAATTCTGGATGGGAGACAGTAGCAATAGAATCCCTAAAGGCTACTATCCGTCCAGGGATGGCTGCTATATCTTGGGGAGAGGTGGCATATGGAAGAGCAAAACCCAGATTAGATTGAACTTCTGGGATAAGGAATCCTATGGGTTTCTGCTTTAAGATGTTAATAGCCTCTTTCAGTTCCTCTATGGCATGATATTTGGCCATCTCTCTTGCTATTGGTGCGTATGGATTTACTGGACCATGTCCCTTTCCTATATCAAGGGAAAAGCGAATAGCGTTGGTGATAAACTGCTTGGCCTTTTGAATTGCTTTAAAAACAGGCTCCCCTTGAGCTATAAATGTAGAAATGGCTGCAGAATAAGAGCAACCTGTTCCATGGGTATTTTTGGTTTCAATTCTCTCTGCGGTATATTCGAAAAATTCCTTACCATCATACAGCAAATCCAAGGCCTTCCCATCTTCAAGGTGTCCACCTTTTATAAGAACATTTTTAGGACCCAGGTGATATATGGCCTTTGCAGCCTTTTCTAGGTCTTTTAAATTCCTGATCTCTATTCCGCACAAAGCTGATGCCTCTGGAATGTTTGGGGTTAGCACAAAGGTAAGTGGCAGCAAATGAGATTTTAGAGCTCCATGTGCCTGCCTAGAAAGGAGAACATGTCCACTTTTGGCTACCATAACTGGATCAACAATTACCTTGTCTATTTTATACTTGCGGATCTTACCTGCAACTATCTTGAGTATCTTGGCGTTTGCCAACATTCCAACCTTAACTGCGTCGGCCCCAATATCCTTCAAGACAGCATCTATTTGTTTGCCCACAAATGATTCAGGAACTCCTAAGACGGCCTCAATCCCTACAGTATTTTGGGCAGTCAGGGCGGTAATCACACTCATTCCATAGCTTCCCAGAAGAGTTATAGTCTTTATATCGGCTTGAATACCAGCTCCCCCACCTGAGTCTGATCCTGCAATGGTCAAAACCTTTTTCATGTCTTTCATCATGTGAAAATAGCCTCTTATTTGGAGACAGGAGGATTGAGGGGAAAACCTCCTGCTCGGGCTCAGCCACCCGGTAGAGATGGCGGTGCCGGACGGAATCTCGGTATCGGTCGAGGGAAACACGAAAATCAAGATCGAAGGCATCGACAAGCA
>DTXE01000030.1 GCA_012962595.1 Syntrophaceae bacterium
AGCACTTGTAGTATGCAAGGTGCTCAATACCAAATGCCCTGTTGCTGCCGCCTCCAAGGCCAATGATATGGTCTCCAAATCCCGCATCTCACCTACTAGGATGATATCCGGATCCTCCCTTAAAGCGCCTTTTAAAGCAGCAGCAAAAGAACGGGTATGAGTACCCAGCTCCCTCTGATTAACGATGCAATTTTTATGTGGATGTATGAATTCTATGGGATCCTCAATGGTAATAATATGATCCTTCCTATTTTGGTTAGCATAGTCAATTATGGCTGCCAAGGTAGTAGATTTTCCACTACCCGTGGGACCGGTTATCAGAACTAAGCCCCTAGGGAGCAATGCCAACCTATAAATTACAGGGGGTAGACCTAATTCCTCGGCAGTTTTTATCTGGCTGGGAATCTCTCTGAAAGCCGCCCCAATGCCATTTTTTTGCTTGAAGAAATTGGCACGATACCTGGCCAAGCCTGGAATTTCGTAGGCAAAATCAAGATCTCCTGTCTCTTCAAATCTCTTTATCTTTTCCTCGGGGGTAATTTCATACAGCATGGCCTTCAATTCATCGTTTTCCAGCACCTTATACTTGACCCGTTGCAATTCTCCATTAATCCTGAGGACTGGCTGAGAGCCGGCTGCCAGATGCAGGTCTGAGGCCTTCTGTTCATGCATAAGCTTAAAAAAGGCGTCTATCTGTGCCATGGAACCCCTAAAATCCCATGTAACTGACATTAAAGATAAAGTATTTCACCGGAAAACCTTTTTTGTTTATGGTTATGGGGTTTGGTCAATAGGATGAGACTTCCATCATTATCAATATCCCAGACCTGCGCTTCAAAGAGGGGCTCTTTCATCACGTCCACACCATAGGCCACTTTTCTTCCAATAGTATCTGAAAATTCCTTAAAGATGTCAACTATGGGATTGTTCAGGCTAGTGGAGTCCATAGCGGCATTGAGCAGTTGCTGTTCATGGTGAGAAACCATTCCCATATAGAAACCGAGTTTGGATATAAGAGTAGCTATAAATACATCCAGGTCCACTTTGATACCTGTAGACCCAAATATAGATTGTCCACCTTCTTCTAAGTCCTTAGGAAAGAGGTGATTATTCACATTAATTCCTATACCCATGAGTAGGTATTCTTGCTTAAAGCGTTCTGAGATGTAACCCAGGGTGAGAATACCTCCCATCTTTTTTCCATTAACATGAATATCATTGACCCATTTAACATGGGCAGCTACCCCGTAAGCCCGAATGGTCTCACAGCAAGCCAAACCAGCAGATAGAGTATAAAGATGGTTATGTTCTCTTAATGTATCGGGATAAATGACTAATGTTAACCATACACCTCCTTCTGGGGCATGCCATACTCGGTTCCACCTACCTCTGGCATCTTTCAGTGTTCTCGCTATGATAACACCTCCGGAGGGGAAATCTTTCCCTACCTTTTCATAAGCACATATCAGTTTCTTAGCCTCGGTCAGGGTTCTATCGAGGACATAGTAGCAGTAGAAATGACAACCAACCAGTGCTCCCCTTCTTAGAATAATCTCTCCAGCTTCCCCCCACCTGGGGAGCTTTGCCTCAAGTTCCCTCTCCCTAGCTTGGTTAACCAGCCTCTTAAGCCTCTGTTCCCTACCTGTATCCCTTATTTTTTCTTTCATGGCCTCTGTGTGCATTCTGACTACTGTCTACCGATCTATGCCTCCCATTCCAGATGAATTTGCTGAACAAGCCTGGTTACAGATGTAATCTTTTCCACAGGACATATACCCAAGAGAGGCTCTCCTTGATCTACCAGTCTTGTAGGGCTAAAATAGGTACGATAAATGACCCCGGGCTCTCCTTTGTATACAAGGGGTATATCTCTTTTCATTCTGGACATAATCAGAATCTCATCGCCGGGCTGAATAACAACTTCCTTCTCTTTTTTATCACCCATTTTAGCAGCTAACTGAGGAGAATAGAGGTATTTGGCCTTTTCAGGGGCTCTAAAGATGTGAAGAAGCTCACAAAGTATTTTAGAAATTACCTCCTCTTTATTCATAGGATGTTTAATGGACATAAGGTATTCATCCGACTCCACAAATGCCCCATCTAGATGTGTCTGTACCTCCACCACAGTCCCATCTATAGGGGCATACATGGGTTTGGGATTTTTCTGTCTTTCCAGAATGTATAGTAGCGTACCTCTTATTTCTTGCCACTTTCCCTTGGGACCGGAAATGGCCATGCCATCCTCAACCTTAAACTCAACCCTGCCGGTATGTGGAGTTTGAATTCTGACCAATTCGTAAGGATGGGACTTGTATTTCAAAAGCAGATCGTGAAGATCAACTTCAGTCATACTATCTACCTATAATAGAGGTTTTTCCCGCCCATGGTAAGCAAAGCCATATAAAGGTTCTTTCTGAAGGTTCTCCTATCCCAAATACCCTGGATGTGTCCACGCTTCAAGGCATTATCTGCCCGATGGTAATCGGGAGGTATATCTTCTCCTGTGGTCTCTCTTATAACTCTAGGGCCAGCGAAACCGATATTAGAAGACTTAATGGCAAATTGATAAGGTGAACATCCCAAGAAGCTGGCCACCGGACCCGCATAGGAGTTATTATCGTAGACCACGATATAAAGACCCCCTGCATCAATGTATTCTCTAACCGCCATGGTGCACTTGGGCATTTGCACTACACCTACGGTGCCTTCGTGTATTCTAATACCTCCGGTGGCATGGACATATGCAAGTAGAGGTAATTTTAATGCCCTAGCGTGGTCGCAAGCCAATACGAACTTCTCCCCCTCTGCTGCCCCCACTGTACCATTCCTAAAGTTACTATAGAGCATGGCTACTACCAACTCTATTCCATTAATTCTGGCAAGAAAGGTAATGATAGCACTCTTCCTCTTGGTCTTCTTCTGATCACCTTGGATCTTTCTATCAAAACCTTTATATCCAATGGAGTTAGTAGAGCCTATATGACTATTAAATTCCCTGACACTCCCCTTATCGAATAGAGTTTTCAGGTACCATTGGTATTCCAAAGGAAAGTGGTGACCACAATTTGGACAAACGCCATGGAGATCACCGTATAAATCAGGAACCCACAAGTCAAGACAGCCATGGGTATGACTGTTGGGACAGGTAATAACTCTGTCTTCATTGGCCAAGGGACTTACATATATCTCTCCAAAATCAGCCACGGCATTTACTGGCAATCGGTGGTCAATAGGCCTCAGAACTCTTCTAGGAAACCTGTCTTTTATAAAGGTATATATGCTCTTAAAGGGGTTCTTTATAGGGGCCAAGGCTATAGTCCCTTCCTGAGAAACCTCTTCAATAACCTTCTCTACAGATCTTTTGTGCTTCTTTAATAAGTCAAAATAGACCTCTGTATAAAAGTATCTGAGACCACTTGAGGCCTTATCCATGAATTTTTTGAATGGGTGTCTTAAATCCACAAAGAATCTTGTGCCCATACTTCTATATTTTTTAGACCGGAGCCGAAGCAATCTCATCCTTTCTTTATGTGAGAGTTCCCATCTAATATCTACGTCGAATTCACCTTCAATAGGCATCTTTCTTCGCCTTTTTACGGAGTAGGCACGCAGTGTCCTGAAGGTTTTGGTGCTCAGCACCACTTCATCAGTGGCTCTCAGCATCTCATACCTTAATCTTCTGAAAAAGCCATCATCCTCTTTTCTCGCTCCTAATGGAGGTTCTGGAATGATTCTGTCCACTACACCCAGGCTTAAGCTATCCTGGGCAGTGATTTTTAATTGCTCTGCACAAAAATCGATGAGCTCCTTGGGGGCCTTCTTCCCTTCCGGAATTTTTCCTTCGATAGCAGCTGCTCCCTCTGGAGAGATCACAGAGTAGTATCCGTGTGACAGCATCAGCCGCATATCTGATAAACCAATGGCCTCTGCCCCTCCTGAGCCTCCCTCAGAGATTACTGAAATGATGGGAACCTTCAATTTAGTCATTTCGTAAAGATTTCTGGCAATCTGTTGGGCGGAACCGGGATAGTCTTCAATGGGATAGGCACCAGGGGTAGAAATATAGATATGAATAGGAATTCCCTCTGTTTCCGCTACCTTCATATACCTTAACGCCTTCTCATTTCCCCAGGGTTTAGCAGAACCTCCATTTCTAAACTCCTCCCCCTTCCCTTTCTCATGGCCTATAACCATAACTTGGTGGGAATATATCCGATTGCCAATTTTCCTTGATATATCGGCTCTGGCAACCACTATGGCTGGGTCTATATTACAATCACCTGCACCACCCAACTCCGAATAGTCGTCGTAGACATTATCAAGGATGTCTCTTAAGGTAAACCGCTGAGGATTCCTTACAATCCTCGCAATCTCCATGGGCGTTAAGTCCCTTTCTGCCTTGATCTCATAAAATGCCAACATTTCCTCAAGACTCTCCATCTCAGATAAAATCTCACCTGAGGAAAGTTGGTAAAAATTCTTCTTGAGTTTATCTGCCTTGGCTTTAAGTTCAAAGAAACCTGGATATATATTATCCCCCTTTATATCTATGAGATAGAGAATTCTGTTCTCTAAGTTCAGAAACCTTTTTTCAGCTTCCATAATATATCAGTAGGTGGCTCTTCTAATTACTGGCGTACAATTTTCTATAGACCACATTTTGACACTTACAACCATAGAGAATAATGAATATTTACCTTAGTCAGTAAAAACATGCCATTTGCCAATAGCGAACCGCCAAATCCAGTGACCAATGACTATTGACTAATGACATCCACTATAGTTGTAACGGCATAGGTTATCAATGTTATTTTTTAAGAATTCAATATTAGTGGTGACGGGATCACCATATCCATTTTCTCCCTCAATGATCGCTTCCGACAGAAACTTAAGCCCTCTCTCCTTTGCCTCCTTAAAGGTTTCACCCCACACAACTGCTAAGGCTAAATTAGGGTCATACTCGCTGGGAATCACATAGGGTTCGGTATTAGGAACATGGGTATATACATCAAGCCAGCTATAGGTGGGTAATTGAAAATTGCTTATACATCCACTCCAAGGAATAAAGCCCCTTTTGGTATCCTCTGCTACAATACGAAACTCTATACTAACGCCTTTAAATGATAGATCATTCTGTTTATAACCCAGCTTGTCACCCAAGGCCAATCTTATCTGCTCCCTAATCAGGTTAATACTCGATGCTCTGTTTTTAAAGGTAGTTATTCGAGATGAAACCGCATTTTCTACCTGAATGCGTGGATTAACCTCAAGTAAGTAAGGAGTTCCTTCTTTGGTTACCAGCCATTCCCAGGTCCCTAAGCTATCATAGTCCACATATCTGGCCATCCTTATAGAGTAGGAAATGATGGTTTCTAGAATCCTTTGGGGATCAAATTTATAGGCTTGAGAAAAATCAAGGCCCGGCGCTACCTCTATCCTCTTTTGTCTCCTGCCAGTTTGGATAGTGCAATTTCTGGTGCCACAATGAACAATTTCTTTGTGTTGGCTGCATACTAGCTGTACTTCTATGTGATTGACGTTCTTAATGTATTGTTCAATCAGTACCCCCTCATCGCCAAATTGCCTTTTGGAGTAATTTCTAACCTGTCTGTAGATCCGGCGGAATTGGTCTATGTGGACAACCTCTTCTATCCCCATACCTCCACCCCCTGTTGATGGCTTTATAAGGATAGAGGGATTAGGGATACCTTGTTCTTGCTGCATTTCAAATAGCCTTACTGCAATATCTTCTGCCTCCATTTCATTATAGATGGGCCCCTCAGAACCGGGGATACTGGGAATACCTAGAGCACTTGCAATCTTTTTGGTGTTAATCTTGTTCCCAAAATCTTTAAGAACCTGCCACCGGGGACCAATAAATTTTATGGGTCGCTCTCTGGTAACCGCCCTCCTTGCCACACGATAATCCTCAGCAATAAAGCCATAACCTGGATGGATAGCTGTTGAAGAGGTTATATCGGCAACTTCAAAAAGGTCGTTAGGGTCACGATAGCTAGAAACCCTAAAAAGTCTCTTTCTGTCTTTTTGATTCTGTTCTGCCAATTTCACATGTAAGGAATTTTGATCCTCTTTGGTGTAAATCATCACATAGTCCAAACCCAGGTCTTGGCATGCCTTCATAATCCGGATAGCAATCTCACCCCGATTGGCAATCAAAACCCTTTCCAAACAAACCCTCCAGGCCAAGAATCTATTCTGCCTTGGGAATATATATGATCTCCAACCATCCGTCAAATCGAAATTTTTGACCATAATCTACGCACTAAGGTGGTTCCATACCAGAGGAAAAAATTGCTTCATTGTGAAAAGATTTTTAAGAGGAGATAAAATGTGGTAATATCCAGGGTTACTTGATTAAGGAGGATTTACGTGAAGCTCAAGACTCCTAAAATAGGTATAATCGGAGGAACAGGTTATGAAAATTTTTCATTGATTAAGAAATGGCAAACTAAGGCTATCAGAACACGCTATGGGGAGGTTCAGGTAAAGACTGGTAAATTTGGTGATAAGGTTGTAATATTTCTTGCCCGGCATGGCTTTAAGTATAACCATGCCCCACACCATATTAATTACCATGCCAATATCGCAGCACTTAGGAAAGAGGGGGTAAACTATATTATAACCACCTCTGCGGTGGGTTCTATGAACCCCCAGATGGAACCTGGGGATCTGGTTCTCATCTCTGATTTCATAGACTTCACCAAGCATCGAAGGAACACCTTTTATGGTAGGAAGCCTATATACACCGACATGTCACATGCTTATGATCCCAGGTTACGAGAGAAGATTAAGGAGGCCACCCAGTCCCTTAACGTCAAACTCCACCCGGAGGCCGTTTATGTCTGTACTGAAGGGCCACGATTTGAAACCCCTGCGGAGATAAGAATGTTCCAGAGAATGGGGGCAGATGTAGTAGGAATGACCTATGTTCCAGAAGTAGTTCTTGCGGCAGAGGTAGGTATCCCCTATGCAGCCCTGGCTCTGGTTACCAATATGGCGGCAGGAATTTCTCCTAAGAGATTGAGCGCTGAAGAGGTATTCGAAATGATGCGTAAGAAGGGAGCCATAATTACCAAGATATTCGGGAGGTTGATTGAAACCCTTTAAGAAATAAGGACATCTTCCTCATCATGAAGCATTCATGGCCCTTTGGGCCACAAAGAAAT
>DTXE01000031.1 GCA_012962595.1 Syntrophaceae bacterium
TATAACAGCTGCTACATTTGGTCTGTAGCTTTTTTTACGTTTCATTATCCCTCTTTTTATATAGAACGCAAAATGAACAAAGTTCATCTTTACTACGCTATCGCTATGTTTCCTTCAGCAGGAGGTTCACGCGACTAGTCGCTCTTTTCTAAATAATTATTATTGGGGAATTATATGAATTTTAGAGATAAGGTTAGAAATATTTATAGGTTCATAGAAGACAATCTCTATTTCAACCGTCCAGATATGGAGATAAAAGGGGAAAGATATATCTCCTCCCTTCTATTTAGCCTCTTGACTTGTCTCAATCAGGGAAAGGAATTAATCATAGGGGAACCGGGATTGGGCAAAACTACATCTGCAGAATATGTATCATCTCTCGTGTACCAATATCCATTAGCTGTGATCTGGAGTAGTGAAGTACATGGACATCCCGAACAGACAGAAGAAAAGATAATAGGAAGACCCGATCTGGGTGATCTAAATAAGGGTACAGAAAATGTGGTATGGAGTGGATTTGCTCAACTTCCTGTTAAGATCGTAGATGAAATAAATAGACTCCCTGAAACTAAACAGAGTATGATCCTGGACGGTGTTGATAGGGGAAAGTGGGAGTATTTAAATGACATTATTCTCAATAAGGAATATTGTCTATTTGCCACTGCCAACTATCAGGACAAGGGAACAAATACTATAATTGCCCCTCTTATAGACAGATTTGACGTGATGGTAGAATCAAAACACCCCGGTCCTAGCCTATCATTTTTAATAGGAGAAGTTAAGAAAGAGGACTTGCTGAGGTGTGTGCATCATGAAAAGGAGATACTTGACTTGTTGAAAAGCAAGATTCCCTATGAGGATAAACTGTCCAACATAGAGAAAATCTGTAAGAAATATGGTGACTATCTCCAAAAACATGCGGGTATAGAAACGGTTAGTAAAGAAGACCGGAGAGATATAAGAAAAGAGATAAACAAGGAGAACTTCGACCTGGATGCCAGTGCCTTTATTATAATGGTTATAGCTGAACTTTCTTTTTGTTATAAATATGGACAAAAAAGGTCCAACGAGGATTGTGATGAGGGATGCCATTATACTGGCTATTTGTGTCATGGAATTAGGAATTGTGCATCAAATAGGCTCCCCACTTCAATAAAGCATTACGCCCAGGCCCTCTCCTGGTTTGTAGGAAGCGAAGAGGTAGACATAGAACATGTAAGAGCGGTAATTCCTCATGCTATAGCACATAGGATTCAATGGAAAGAAGAACATATTCTGCAGAGAGAGAAAGACACAAGATGCGATCCTTTACCTATATACCTGGCTAAAGAGGCAACAGATGACCTCCTGCGGAGGTACAATGAGCAGAAAGAAGAAATAAAGACTGCCCTTGCCTTGGGTTTCAGGATACTAAATGGTGAAGATATTAAACCTGTGGAGGGAGATCACCCACTTTATGCAGAAATAAGGAATGACCTAGGATTGAGGTTCTAATATGAAAAATCCCTTTTTCAAGTTTAAACATTATCAACCAAAGAAAAGAGAAATCCCATTGGATAATATACTGAGGTCCAAAGGACTGATAATGGAAAGGCTTGTAGATGGCTATAATAAGCTTCTAGAAGAAGAAGTAAGGGGGCTTGTTTGGTTAGTGGAACACAGCAGGCTTGTGAAGGCATACGCCAAGGCAGAGGAGTTAATAAAGGATATAGAATTTACCCAATATGATATAGAGGAATTTTGTTCCCAGCTAGAGAATAGCGACAAGATCCGGTATTCCATTGCGGGCCCTGCTGGTATTTACATATCAGCTCTTTGCAACCATGCAAAGGAGAAAGAAATTACTCTTAATCTTGATACCAGAGGAAGGGAAATCCATCTCATAGGTTATAGACTAAAGGAAGGTAAGCGAATTCAAATAGAAGGTAATGTAGGGGATTTCACCGGTGTTGGACTGTGTGGAGGAGAAATTATTGTACAAGGAAGTTGCAGAAATTGGACAGGAGCTGGTATGAGATCGGGCAAGATATTAGTTAAAAAGGATGTGGGTTACTACACGGGGGAATGGATGAGGGGTGGAGAAATCTGGGTTGAGGGCAGGATTAAAGATATCGGAAAGGTGGTAAATGGCAAAATTTACGCTGGGGGTAATTTAGTGTACCCCAACCCTGACACTCCCTATAGATATCGAACCTGAAAGCTTGAGAGAGATGTCCATATGCACCAAAGGATATTAGAACAAATATGGTCTAAGATAAGAAAAAAGCATCTATATCCTGCATTGAAATCCCCCCAAATGGTTGATTCAAGTGAAGCAGTGGCTATAGAGATGAAGGGTAAGCAAATTGTGATAAACCCCTCTTTCTGCAATAAGATGATGGAAACCATGCCCCTAGAAGACATTGTGGAGGCATTGCTTGACCATGCAGTAACCCATTATATCTTTTGCCCGTGGGATTTTGATACCCATCTATTGCTTTACTCTAAAGCAAAAGAGGTTGTGGACGATAAAAACATGGCTCGACAGGCCACTGATTACTTTATGGATGTGGTGGCTAACACGCATTGCGTTAGGGAAAAAGAGACCAAAATCCCCGAACTTTGTAAACAGCTAGTAAATAATGAGGGATTGGATGCCGCTATATCTGCTCTCTATCAAAAAATCTGGGGAATAGATCTCAAGGTTGAAGGATATGAAGACCTGGTGGAAAGACTTTCTAGAATCCCTTATATGGATAAAAAGAAATGGGGGGATAGTATAGTAACATTCACCCGAGATATTAAGCATCTTCTTGAAAATGAGGAACAGGGTGACAAGAAAAATCCTTTGGGAGGCCATGACCTTTCAGGGTATTCACAAGATGAGATAGATAGAGGCCTAAGGGGGTTTGCCGGAAGATGCGGCAATCCTGAAAAGTTCAGGGAGGTAGTAGAGGACTTTCTGGAGGATCTATTTAAGTCGGCTTATGGCCAAAAGATGGCAATGGGGAGAGGTGAGGGTAATCCCCTTAATGCCAACGCCCTCTTCTATATGAAATTGGCAGAAAAATACACTCTTCCTGTCAGACAAATAACCATGGAGAAAACTGGGATACTTTATCCTCACTCTCACTCACCTTGGGAAGCTAGCGGGCCCTTTCAGGATATAGATGTATGGACCAGTTTTGGTAAGATCATTCCAAGCATTACCCAAACCTGGATTAGATGTGAAGGTGAGATGTTTGGAAGGAAAGAGGGGGTGCCTGATTGCATCATTATAATAGATTCATCTGGAAGCATGACCGACCCCAGTCGAAACCTCTCTTATGCAGTGTTAGGTGCTGGCTGTGCCTGTGATGCCTACTTAAGGTCGCGATCAAAGGTGGCAGTTTATAATTTCAGTGACGCCATGGTAGGTGGGAAAGAGCTTCTGGATTTTACAAAAAAAAGGGGGGCAATCTATCAGGCTTTGTGCAGGTACTTTGGAGGTGGTACCCAGCTAGAGATTAGTGATATTGAGCATTTGAAGGGAGAATCAAATCCAGATATATTTATAATAACTGACATGCAAATCACCAATCTGGAAAGCTTAATAGATTATTTTACACGCACAAATAGTAGAGTAACTGCGGTGCATATAGGAAGAAGTCAATATGCTATGAGATTCAAAAAGGCCATGGAGAAAAGGCAAAATATAAGCATACATAGTATAGAAAAGAAGGACGATATTCCGAAAATAGTCCTAGGGCAAGTAAAAGAGTACATAGGGGGATATATCGGAAACTCGGGATACTGAAGATGTTATGAAGAGAAGGAAAGGTCTTTAGCGAATTCGCTATAAAACTTTGGATCTTCAATAATTTTCCCTTCTTGCATCACGATCTGTCCACGGACAATGGTCATCACAGGCCTTCCCTGAAGCTCCCAGCCATCGAATGGGCAGTTTCTGCCTTTGGAATAAAAATCCTTTGCATCAACTTTCCATTTTTTGTTCGGGTCTATCACCGTTAAGTCGGCCTGTGCTCCTGGCTTGAATCCCCCAGTCTCCAATCCGAAAATTTTTGCCGGGGTAGTACTCATTTTATCAATTGCCTGCACGAGCGTTAGGTGACCTGGTTGAACCAAAAAGGTAAGCACCAAACCCAAAGCAGTTTCGAGACCAATTATTCCGAACGGAGCATCCTCCCAGGGAACAGATTTTTCTTGGGGCGAATGAGGAGCATGGTCCGTTGCAATTATATCGATAGTACCATCAGCAAGACCACTTATTATGGCCTTTATGTCCTTTCTAGTTCTCAAAGGTGGGTTTACTTTTGCATTTGGCCCAATTTTCTTGGCATCTTCTTCGGTAAGCAAAAAATGATGTGGGGTCGCTTCAGCTGTTACGGCGACGCCTCGCCGTTTCGCATCTGCGATTACTTTAACAGAAGAAGCAAGGCTAACATGAGAAATATGAAGTCTTGCCCCAATTTCCTCTGCCAACTTGATGTCTCGTTTAATAAAACCAGTTTCGGAAGAGAAAAGTATGCCTGGTTCTGATGAGTATGGCATTTTATCTGGAAATTCGAAATCCATACGATTATTTTCCCGTTTCCACATTTCTTGATAAAATACTGACTCTTCACAATGAGGATTCAATAACATATCACAGGACTTGGCCTTTATTAAGGCATTCCGCATCAACTCTTCACTTGGTACTGGGTTACCATCGTCTGAGATTGCCACAGCACCAGCAATCTTCACTCCTTCGATATCTATTAGTTCAGTTCCATGCATCTCTTGGGTAGTAGCCGCCTTGGTGTAGAAATTGACAATGCTATTTTTTCTGGCAATATCAAGCACATTCCTAACTCTGGCCGGGGTATCGATTGCAGGGGAAGTATTGGCTTCCGCTACCACGGTTGTGAATCCCCCAGCTGCTGCTGCATGCGAACCAGAAGCAATTGTTTCTTTATACTCTTGACCTGGTTCCCTGAAATGTACATGGACATCAACGAGGCCAGGCACTACAATTTTACCTTTAGCATCTATTATTAAAGCATCTTTGTCAAAAATTTCCTTCTCAATTTTCTTAATCCTTGAACCATTGATGAGAACATCAAAATACTGCTGAACTTGATTAACAGGATTTAGAAATAGACCATTTTTTACCAATAGCTTCATCCTTTTCAATTGAAAATGTTCATTATCAAATAAAACTCATTTGGTCAAGAAAAAATAAAAGTAGTATATAGTAACACAACATTATAGTCTAGTCAAATGGATGCCTCTGGCCTTGTAGGAGCTTAATCCAATATGGTCAAATTAGGACACTATCTAATTTTTAAGGATACTTGAAATTATGGGCAAAAATAATTATAATTCTTAAAA
>DTXE01000032.1 GCA_012962595.1 Syntrophaceae bacterium
CATGCGAAGGGTATAATATGAAAGTGAGTGATAGTCAGGAAAAATGGGATGTGTCCCTATTTTTCTATTTTTACGATGAATTCATCATTTGGATTAGGTGCGTCGTAGCCTACCCACTCATAGCTTCTCTTTCCACAAAAGAGGCACGTTGAAGGATTCAAGCCCGGCACACCGCGGCTATGCGTGATAAGAACCGGTGAACCGCAATCGCACATAACAGCAACCGCCAGCCCAAATAGGTGACCTTGTGGTAGCACCCTCCCTTCTGAATCTTTAATCGCAATTTTTATCCCAGGCATTCTGATCCTCCTACGCCTAGACATTGTTCCCACCCTCCCTATTACTAAACCTAAACGGTTCCAGTGCAGATTTATTTCTTAAATTTGTCATTATCGAGGCTAATTTGGATGTGTTGCATATTTTTGAAACATGGCATCAAAGGATTCCAAAGTTAAAAACTTCAAAGCCACACTGAACGGCCTTAAAGATTTTGACACTTGAAAACCATCATGAGCGGCAGTAAGAAAAAGCATTATTTGCTACTCAAGATAAAGCTTCCTATAGAGTTCGCAGAGTATAGGGGTCAGAGCTACATTATTCATTTGAGCAACTTCTCTAAGTCTACGATGTCCTTTAATTCAGGCCTTTTTAAGAGCACCCGTTTTGAAGGTACAGAACTATCTTCCCTAAGAAGGTATTTTTCAATATTCATGAATGAGCTTGTCTCTCATACCCGCCATGTCTCGCCAGTGTATTTCTGGGTATTTTTCTCTGAATTCGTGAGGGATCCTTTTAACTGCCTCACCGATAATCTCTAAAGCTCTTACTACTGCAAAAACAGTTTTTTCGTCCTGAAGAAAACTTCATAAGACATGTCCTCAACAAATTCTATAGCCTTGTTCATAGCCTCTACAATATCCTGAATATAATCACCAACTTCCTTCTTCATAGAAAAACAACCTCTTCCAAAATATGTTTTCCTATTCTCGGTTTTAAAGCTGATTTCATCACCAAATCGACTTTAACCTTGAGTAAATCGCTTAAGTAATTCTCTAACTCAATAAATTTAAGTAGTTCCATGCTATCATTGAAGTTTACAAAAATATCAAGGTCACTCTTTCTTTTTGCTCGCCTCTTACATAAGAACCAAAGATACCTATCTCTTCAAATCTGTATTCCTCCCTTATCTCTTCTTTATACTTTTCTAAAATAGACTTTATTTCTTCCAGCGATTTCATAAAGAAATTACCTCATTAGATTCTTAAACTCCGGTTCAATATAACGGATTTCTACTGTATGTTTACTAAGCTTCAGGGTTAAGATGCTGTGTACCCATCTGAATACCATAATCCTGAGAAAATTTCATCCATATTTGCCGTCTC
>DTXE01000033.1 GCA_012962595.1 Syntrophaceae bacterium
CATAATCCAAGGTACCTTACTTATCACCGTGCCACAGGGTCAGTCTGGAACAATCTCCTTCTCCACTATAGATGAAATGCCCACATTGTTAACCGTTTCTCCTGAAACTTTAGTTAAGGTAGATGCCGATAAATTAACCCATATAACCGGTCTTGATGGCTACACTACCACAGACTTTCTTCCCTCCACCATCCCCGTCTTAAACCACTATCCGTTGAATAAGCCCCATCAGTATGACTTCATTATATTCGACCTGGGTAATTTTACTAAAGAAGAGGCCGGGCTTTATGATTATAATGCAGAGACCGGGGCCATTACTTACCATCCCTCCGCCCAAGGGGAGCAAAAGGAGTACACGGTAACCATTAGCGGTTTTGAGTATGTCCATTTCGACATGTACGCATATGTTGAAACTGTGTGTAGATGTAGAGGAGGCGGAAATTGTAAATGCAAGAGGTGGAAAACCACCTGGGAAGGGAATCCAGGCTCTCATGATTCCACCGCAGTTACCCCCGAGCCTGCTACCCTGGTACTCCTGGGAAGAGATTGAAGGGACGTTCCATTATTTTATTGACAAATGATGATAAAATTGGTTAATTACGTTCCATGCCAAGGACGGCAAGGGTACAGTTTGAGGGCGCAACCTACCACATACTCAATAGAGGGAATAACCGGGAATCAATTTTTATAAATGAAGCGGACTATCTACTCTATTTGCAACTGCTTGAGCGATATTGTGAGGAATTTAATGTCTTATTATATGCCTACGTCTTGATGCCAAACCATCTGCATCTACTATTGGAAACCCCTTCTGGAAGTATTGTAGATTTCATGAGATCCCTAAATACCTGTTACACCATGCGCTTTAACCGTAAAAATGGAAGGATAGGCCATGTGTTTCAGGGACGCTACAAAAGCTTCATCGTCGATAAAGATAACTACCTATTAGAACTGAGTCGTTATATTCATTTAAATCCAGTCAGGGCAGGGATAGTGAAGGACCCTAAAGACTATCGTTGGAGTAGCTATAGAGATTATATTGGAGAATCTGACGGTATAGTAAGAAAGGAATTTATCCTCTCCCAATTTAGTCCTAACGAAAAGAAGAGCTTCAGCGCTTACAATACCTTCGTAATGGCAGCTATCGAGTCAGGGGATCTAAGAGGGGACTTTGTAATAAGAAAACAACAGTTCGTCGGAAGTGAAGACTTTGTTGAGAGAATAATAGGCCCTGATACTAGAAAGCCCTGTTCCACAAAGGTATCTATACATGATGTCATTCAAGCAATCTGCCACCATTTTAATATTTCTGAAAATGTAATCCTATCACATACAATCAGGCAAAAAGATCGGATATACAGAGACTTAATAATTTATTTAACTCGCAGATTAACATCGTTGAAGCTGAAGGAAATAGGCAGTTTCTTCGGAATAAAACAACCTGCAACATCCCTATCTATCAGGAAAGTGGAGAATTTAATGGAATATGATGAAAAAATAAAAGGCGACATCAAAATGATTAATAATAATTTAATGCAACGTCCCTAATATCCACTCAAAGGAGCTTTTTTAAGAGCTCTCTCACAATAATCGTAACCTAGTCACCCGAGGATCGATAATCACCTCTTCATGCTCAAAATCCAACTTAAACCTCCACTTCTGCATGGTGGCTGTCCCTATGATCATCTCTTCCGAAAGCTCTGGTACTACGAAGAATTCGTCAGAGAAACGATACCCATCAAGATAAAAGTCAAGGCTTACCCGTTCTTTTGTCTCTA
>DTXE01000034.1 GCA_012962595.1 Syntrophaceae bacterium
CCATTCAGGTTGGGCCATAAAATGAAGGTCCTAGGCTTGGAATCGGAAGGTCATCTATAGGTATCATTGTTAAAGTGCGAGAGGGCAGAAAGTAGGTTATGTTCCATTATGTGATCTTGAAGTAACATCTAAAACTGACA
Organism: Syntrophaceae bacterium; assembly: GCA_012962595.1. Lineage (GTDB taxonomy): Bacteria > Desulfobacterota > DTXE01 > DTXE01 > DTXE01 > DTXE01. The sequence continues at coordinate 141 of DTXE01000034.1, forward strand.
AAAATTATTGGCCCGTCAGGGAATAGGCTGTTTGGTTTGCGAACAGATAAAATTGAAACTTGGCCTAACATTCACTGGAACTGACTGCGTACCCGGTCGCTTCGCTTTGGGGTACGCAGTATCAGCTTTACCGTTATGTGCCATCATAAGGACATAATTTATGTCAATAGAGAGGATCTATGAGGATATTAATTCTGAACGGATTACTTTTGGCCCCCATTTGATTCAGCGAATGTGGGAGAATAGCATATCAATCGATCAAGTTTTAGACACAATTCTAACTGGCAAAGATGAACGTTCCCATGGTAAATTCAGTAAATTTACAATTTCTAAGGGTGATATTGTGGTCGTAGTAAAGGATTGTAATCCGGCATTTATTATTACAGCGAATAGGAGGTGATTATTATGCAGTGCCCAAATGGCTGTCCATCCCCAATGGAGGAAAGGAAGGAAGAAAAGATCTTCCATCGTAACGGCAAGCCCATCGTTATTTCGGACTTGATTATGTATGTGTGCCCAGACTGTGGGCAAGAATCAATGCCTTTGTCATCGGCAAGAATTGTAGAGGATATCTTAAATGGAAAAGTCAAGCCATCCGGCAAGTTTACCGCCGAGTTGTATGAAGTTAGTTTAGCCGATTTATGGGATAAACAAAATAGGTTCGGATTATCTCCAATTTTGGAGGGATAAACGAACTTCAGTTCGATTATCTTAAGTAGTTGCCATTGACTAGGAGGTGATCATAGTAGATGAAATTTCCTTTGACAGATTACATTAATTCCGCTTTGGCATAGGATTCTTGTAGGGCTTAAGTTGGGACATCGCCTTCCAGTAATTAATGGAATAAGTCTTAATAGGAAACCCTATCGGGAGTTAGTGGTCGCCATGTAAGCGAAGAGATTTTACTCGTGGGTTGCGTAAACTTGGATTTGACGGTCCTTTTGTTGGCAGGAGACATCATTTTATGATATATAAAATTGAATTTGGAAACCTGAAGCCATTGCCACTGCCTCTCGCCACTCTCATGGGCAGATGAGGTAAGTGAGAGAAGGGGCTCTTAGATGGAGGTGTAAATATGGCTATTGCTAGCATAGAAGAGGCCATAGCGGATATTCGGAATGGTAACATGGTGATTCTTGTGGATGATGAGGACCGTGAGAATGAAGGCGATCTCACTATGGCTGCAGAGAAGGTAACCCCTGAGGCCATAAACTTTATGGCCAAATATGGGAGGGGTCTTATATGTTTATCATTAACCCCTGAAAGGGTTGATGAGCTCAGGCTCCCCATGATGGTATCCCAAAATACCTCACGGTTTCAAACCGCCTTTACCGTATCCATAGAAGCCAGAAGAGGAGTTACCACTGGAATATCTGCCTATGACCGGGCCACTACCATCTTGACCGCTATTGCCGATGAAACTAAGCCTGAGGACTTGGTAAGCCCTGGTCACATCTTTCCATTGAGGGCAAGGAAAGGGGGGGTTTTGGTAAGGGCAGGTCAAACAGAGGGATCGGTGGATCTTGCAAGGCTGGCTGGATTTAAGCCTGCTGGAGTAATTTGTGAGATCATGAAAGACGATGGTACCATGGCAAGAATGCCTGATCTGGAGGTCTTTGCCCAAAGGCATGGGCTAAAGATTGTTACCGTGGCAGATTTGATAAGGTACCGACTGACCAATGAATGTTTTGTTCATCAGGCAGCTAATACCGTCCTTCCTACGCCATATGGGACATTTAAGGCCATAGCCTATGTAAATGATATTGATGATAACCAACACTTGGCCCTTGTTAAAGGAGAAATATCCTCCAAGGAGCCGGTTTTAGTTCGCGTCCACTCAGAATGTCTTACAGGTGACGTTTTTGGTTCCTTGAGGTGTGACTGTGGTGAACAACTGAAAACTGCCTTGAAGATGATAGAGGAGGAAGGAAAAGGCATTGTTCTCTATATACACCAAGAAGGAAGAGGCATTGGGTTGGTCAATAAGCTGAAGGCTTATGCCCTTCAGGATGAAGGTAAAGATACGGTAGAGGCCAATGAGGCCTTGGGGTTTAAACCTGATCTGAGAGATTACGGAATAGGGGCCCAGATCTTAGTGGATTTAGGGGTAAGGAACATGCGGCTTATGACTAATAACCCCAAAAAGATTGTAGGATTAGAAGGGTATGGATTAAAGGTGGTGGAAAGGGTTCCTATTGAAATACCACCTACTAAGGAGAACATAAGATATCTCAGAACCAAATGCCTCAAGATGGGTCACATCTTAAATATCAGGTAATATCTAATCAAGAGGGGCTAAATTCAGGGGTTGGATAATGGTTAAAGTTATAGAAGGTAAGATATCAGGACAGGGGCTCAAATTTGCCTTAGTGGTTAGCCGATTCAACGATTTTATTTCTGATCGACTCCTCCAAGGAGCCTTGGATGCCTTGTTAAGACACGGTGCAAAGGAGGCAGATATCCAGGTGGTCAAGGTACCAGGGTCCTTTGAAATACCTATGGTAGCCAGAAGACTGGCTTTAAGTAAAAAATACCATGCGGTTATCTGTCTTGGTGCTATAATCCGTGGGGCAACTCCGCACTTCCAATATATATGCTCAGAGGTTTCCAAGGGTGTGGCAACTATAGGGTTAGAAACTGGCATACCTACTATCTTCGGAGTAATCACCGCAGACACTCTGGAGCAAGCTATTGAGAGGGCGGGCACCAAGTCTGGAAATAAAGGTTGGAATGCAGCCATAGCCGCCATGGAAATGATCAATCTCATTAAACAGCTTTAGATGAGCAGGCGAAAGTCAAGGGAATTAGCCCTTCAGGTTCTCTATCAGATTGATATAACCCACCTCACCCCTCAAGAGGCATTTACTCTATTCTGCCAATCATTTAAGATGTCAGAAGGCTTGAGGCCTTTCTCAATGAGATTAATAGAGGGAGTTTGTAAACACAAAGAAGAGGTAGATAGTTTAATTCAAAATCATTCAGAACACTGGCATTTAGACAGGATGTCGGTGGTTGATAGGAATATCCTCAGAATGGGGATTTTTGAGATCATCTATTGCCAAGATATACCACCGAAGGTCACAATTAATGAAGCGGTAGAGTTAGCAAAGAAGTATGGTTCAGAAGATTCAGGGGCCTTTGTTAATGGGATATTAGACAATATTCATTTAACTGTATATAAAAAGCAGACACCAGCTATGAGTGTAACCACTGACCACGCTATGCCTACAAAATATGATTTTAAAATGATTGAAAGAAAATGGCAGAGCTTTTGGGAAAAAAATGGTGTGTTTCGGGCTAAAGAAGACCCTTCTAGAGCGAAATATTATGTCTTGGAGATGTTCCCCTACCCTTCAGGCAAGATTCATATGGGGCATGTGAGGAACTATACCATAGGGGATGTAGTGGCTAGGTATAAAATGATGCGAGGTTACAACGTGCTCCATCCTATGGGTTGGGATGCCTTTGGTATGCCAGCAGAGAATGCCGCTATAAGTGGAGGGATTCATCCTGCAAAATGGACCATGGATAACATAAATTATATGAGAAACCAGCTTAAGGCCATGGGTTTCAGTTATGACTGGGAGAGAGAGATTTCCACCTGCGACCCTTCTTATTATAAGTGGGAACAACTGTTCTTTATAAAGATGTTTGAGAAGGGTCTAGTATATAAAAAGAAGGGTACCGTGAACTGGTGTGAGAGTTGTGAGACGGTTCTGGCTAACGAGCAGGTTTCCGCCTCAGGCAGATGCTGGCGGTGTGAGTCCCTAGTTACTCAGAGGGAGCTAGATCAATGGTTTTTTAAGATTACGGACTATACTGAGGAACTTCTGGAGTATTGTGACAAATTGCCAGGTTGGCCGGAACGTGTCCTTGTCATGCAGAGAAACTGGATTGGCAGGAGCGAGGGCTGTGAGATACACTTTCCTCTGGAAAATTCTGATACCTACATAAAGGTATTCACCACTAGGCAGGATACGGTATTTGGTGCCACCTTTCTCTCCTTGGCACCCGAACATCCTTTTGTTTTGGAGCTTTCAAAGGGAACCCCACAGGAATCCGAGGTCAGGGAGTTTATAGAGAAGGTAAAAAGGGAAGAGGTGGCTAGGAGGGCCAATCAATGTACTGAAAAGGAAGGGGTTTTTATCGGTGCCTATTGCATAAATCCCCTGACCAATAAGCGGATTCCTATATACGCTGCAAATTTTGTGCTTATGGAGTATGGGACAGGTGCCATCATGGCAGTTCCTGCTCATGATCAGAGAGACTTCGAATTTGCCAAAAAATATAATATCCCCATTCAAGTGGTGGTTCAACCACCTGGAAAGACCTTAAATCCCGATACCATGGAAGGGGCATACGTAGATGAAGGCATTCTAATAAATTCTGGGCAATTTTCTGGCATGGAAAGCGTAAAGGCCAGAGAAGCCATAGCAGAAAAGCTCAAATCCATTAATATGGGAGGGAAAGAGGTAGGCTACAAGCTCAGGGATTGGGGCATTTCACGTCAGAGATATTGGGGGGTTCCTATACCTATTGTATATTGCGATAAGTGTGGCACCGTGCCTGTACCTTTAAATGATTTGCCTGTATTGCTACCTATGGATGTTGAGGTGACAGGTTTTGGTGGTTCTCCCTTAGCAAATGTTCCTGATTTTGTTAATACCACCTGTCCGAACTGTAAAAGTGCTGCCAAGAGGGAGGTAGAAACCATGGATACCTTTGTAGACTCCTCCTGGTATTTCGCTCGATATACCTGCCCAGATAGTGATAAGGTACCTCTGGATGAGGATAAAATAGCTTACTGGATGCCTGTGGATCAATATATAGGCGGTATCGAACATGCCATTCTCCATCTACTCTATGCCCGATTCTTTACCAAGGTCTTAAGGGATCTGGGATGGATGAAGTGGGATGAACCCTTCACCAACCTTTTAACTCAAGGTATGGTTCTTAAAGACGGAGCCAAGATGTCCAAATCTAAAGGAAATGTAGTGGACCCTGATGAAATGATTGCTAAATACGGGGCGGATACCGTGAGGGTATTCTGCCTATTTGCTTCTCCACCTGAAAGAGATTTGGATTGGACAGATGCAGGCGTGGAAGGCTCACATAGATTCTTAAACAGGGTTTGGCGCTTAGTAATGGATGCTAGCACTCACATATCACATGTGAAATCCTATGCGGGGGATAGTTTGTTAGAAGGTCCTTTAAGAAGTCTTCATCGGAAGACCCATCAGACCATAAAAAAGGTGACCGAAGATATTGAGGAGCGATTCCACTTCAATACCGCGGTAGCCTCCCTTATGGAACTCTTAAATGACATCCATACCTTCAGGACTGAAGCAAAAGGGGATACCCTTTCCCTTTCTGTTTTGCGCGAGGCCATTGAAAACTTAGTGATTCTCCTCTCTCCAATGGCCCCTCACATCTGTGAGGAACTCTGGGAAAGATTGGGCCATAAAGAGTGCATTATTCGCAGCCCCTGGCCTGAGTTTGATGAAGAGGCCATAAAAGAGGAAACTAAGGTAGTGGTTATCCAGATTAATGGGAAGGTCAGGGCAAAAATTTCTGTAAATGCCCATGCCGATGATGAGGAGATCAAAGATAAGGCACTAAGCTTTGAGAGAATTAAGTCCCTTATCCAGGATAAGCCTATAAAAAAGGTGTTCGTGGTTCAAAAAAAATTGGTCAATATTGTGGTTTAGTTATTCCACCTTTAGGTTAACTTATCCTTAACATCAGTTGAGACCAAAGAGGGTTCTTTTCGCAAGCCTCTTTCCAATCGCAATCACCACAATATAGTCTGGCCCAGTCTCCTGATATTTCAGGTAGCTTCTCTCTTATGTCTTTCCATCCTACTTGGATTCCCTCCCTGATCTTTAATAGCTCAAGTGCCTTTAAGTCCATATCTCTTATTTTTTCATCTGCTCCTTCTTTATAGCAACATATACCATTCTTTAAATAGGGGCATATCATACAAACATCATCTGCCGCACCTGTAACTTCTATCTCCAGCTCCTCCTCAACCCTTTTGAGAAGGTTATGCAAATGGGCCACAAAATTTTCACTATAGCCCTCTCCTCTAAAAAACTGAAGGCATATAAGATGATGCCCCCGAAATTTCATGTCAATAACCCCTGATTTTTCTAAAGTGCCTAGCTTTCCTCTGTTTGTCAAGCCCTATCTTACTGAAGTTTACTGAGCTGTATCTTAGAGGTAAACATTTCCTATTGTATTAAGCAATTTCTTTTGGTATCTATTGTTGAAAAGAGCAAACTTCATATATGTGGAAAAGACTCACTTCCATAATACTTCTGGCTACGGTTATAGGCTGTGGTTATGGATTCACTGGTGGTGTTAACAACCTACCACCGGATGTCAGAAGTATAGCCATCCCTGTTTTTTCCAATAATACCTCGGAATTGGGTATTGAAACAATATTCACCAATGCGGTCATTGATGAATTTCTGCACAGCAATCTTTTGCCTATAAAGGATGAGTCTCAAGCCGATGCTGTACTTCTGGGTACTATTAAATCCATAGACATCTCATCTTTAGCCTATGATAGAAGAGATGTCTCTATACAAAACCGCCTCACCCTGTATCTAGATATAGTACTTAGAACACAGAAAGACGGAACAGTCTTATGGCAGGTTAAAAATCTTGCAGACAATCAGGAGTTTGAGGTCTGTTCAGACCCTGTGCGTACAGAGGCAAACAGAAAAGAGGCTATAAGGGAAATTGCCATTAGAACTGCAGAGAAAATCCATTATCGCACCTTTGAGAATTTTTAAATGGAACCCAGTGATCTCCTTTACCTCTTCTATGGAGAAGAAGGTTTTTTGATCGAAGAGGCCATTAATGATATAAAGGGAAGGCTGATACATGGCTCCTTTAGTGATTTCAATGTGGAAGTCTTCTATGCCCCAGAAAATAGTCCATCTGAGATAATAAACAGCGCATATACTCTTCCAGCCCTCTCTGCAAAGCGACTCATTATTGTGAGAGACGCTCACAAGTTCTCCAGAGATCAATTGGATAAGTTCGTTCCCTATCTCCGAGAACCCTCCCCTACTACCTGCGCGGTGTTTATTTTTAAAGAGGTAGACATTAACGGTAGTTTTTTTAAAGAATTTAAGAAAACAGGGAAGATAGTTCGATTTCGTCAATTGTACGAGAGAGATATACCCACATGGATTAAAAGAGTGGTAGCCAGACTTAAAAAACGGATTACGGATGAGGCCTGTGAATATCTGCTCACCATGGTTGGCAGTAATACGGCAGATCTTTCAAATGAGATAGAGAAAGTCGCTCTCTATGTTGGAGATAAAAGACTCATTGAATTGAAGGATGTTAAACAGTCAGTGGCAGAAACCCCCTTCCATTCCATCTTTGATTTGGTCCGATATGTGGGGGAGGGGAATGTAGAGAAGGCCTTAAGGGCGCTTCACAGTCTCTTGGAGACAGGAACCCATCCTTTAGTGGTGCTAAAGATGATCTCTCGCCAGTTTCGCTATATCTGGAAGGCTAAGGAAGTTATGGATCAAGGAGGGGACAGTGAGGCAGTTAGAAAAGATCTCAAAATATCGGGTTACTCTGTAAGGTCTTATATGGATCAGGCAAAAGGCATCACATATGAAAGAATACCTCACTATTTTGATGCAATCCTAACTTGCGACCTAGCTATAAAGTCCGGTCAAGCTAAGGAACAGATTCTCCTAGAAAAATTGATATTCGATTTATGCCTAC
>DTXE01000035.1 GCA_012962595.1 Syntrophaceae bacterium
ACCAATTCAACAGAAGTTACCTTTGACTTTGAGGCCGATGAACCGGCTACCTTTTCTTACAGTTTGGATGGCAGCCCCTGGACTCTCGCATCCCCCTTAATCCTCACAGATCTTACTGAAGGCATCCATACCCTTGATATCAGTGCCACAGATCCTGCTGGAAATGTATCAACTGTCAGCTATGAATGGTTGATTGGCTTAAGGCACTATACATTAGAAGGGTCTCTAACCGGCACCGGGAGTGAACTCACAGGTTCAGTAAGCGGTGATTATTGTGGTATCTCTGATGAGAACTGGGGTGGATGGCTCTCTTCTTTAAGCGGCACATATACAGGTACACCTTCTCCCTCATGGGGGATGATAGCAGGTGGCAGTGCTTACCATGACTCTGGTATCTTAAATGGCTACTGGCTTGAAACGGCCATAGGTACAGATTGGTCGGATAATATCCTTTCAGGCACTTCATACTTTACATATCTCAGCACCGATAGATTGGGGATAGGGATGGGGAAAATTGAAGGTACATACGGTGATGGCATATGGCAGGCAACAGATCTAGGTTTTGGGACATGTACAGAGGCACTCCTTACCTTGGGTGGAAGCCTTAATAGTGTGTACTGGGCTTCAGGGGAATTTGCAGAGGATGACTCAATTGCGGGGCTTATAGGCGCAACCACAGACCTTTGGAGTGGGAGCCCCACCGTTACGCTTATGGGCACATATACCAATAATATGCCTTTGTGGGCCATAAATATAAGTGGTACCACCACAGATGGCGGAGCCTTTTTAGGCGTCTTAGGTTTCAGTTCCTCAAATAATGATTTAACCGGTAATACCCTTGCCCTTTACATAGGGCCTGATGGATCTACCGGGTATCTGGTTTCCTCTGGTACCATCTCTGGTACCTTTTATCCCGGGCTTGGAATGTGGGAGGCACATGGCTATCTGATAGCCGAGTCCATGGACACAACCACTACGTTACTAGGAGAACTTTCCTGGGATAGCATAAGCGAGATTCCTTTTTATGGTACTATAACTGATGACACTTATTACCTGGCTGGTAGTATTGTGGGTGAAAGCTATGGCATTTCTGACCAAGACTGGGGTATCTTCCGGTCTGTGGCCGGTGGTTGGACTGACACAATAGAAGAAGGTTACTGGATAGCTTATGGGATTGGTAGTTACGACCTCTCTAACTATACTGGCAATACATATGGTTATTACCTCACCGAGACGGCCTTAGGAAGCTTTTCTGGTAACATATCTTTATCCGATACCGCTACCTGGGATATGAGTAATG
>DTXE01000036.1 GCA_012962595.1 Syntrophaceae bacterium
AGACTTCCTTCCGACTTCCGTTGTGGCAAGAGTCCCGGATTGGCATCGCTTCTCTTTCATGTACAATTGCATTACCTGGCCTCCTGGACGACTCGTCCGGGAAAATACACTGAAGTACCACGCCGTTTAGCTTCTGCATCTAATGCCGTACCACGTTCAACATCCGGTATTTCATTAATTCCTGCTCGATAGTCGTGTTTTTCGGGAAATCGCCGGCGATTAGCTTGTTCAAGTGCAGGAGGCAGAGCTGGTGAATTAAGTCAGAGTGGTTTAGATTTCATAGAAGTGATGCTTGGAGATTCAAAAACTGCAACACTTAGTGGTGGCGAGTTTAATCGTCTGCGTTTGGCACTCATGGCTTCAACCATAGAAGAGGGCAAAACACAAGGTGTGCTTATACTTGATGAGATAGATGCAAATGTAAGTGGAGATGAGTCTATAGCTATTGCCAAGATGATTACAAAACTCTCATCAGTCTATCAGATATTTGCCATTTCTCACCAGCCACACCTGTCTGCAGCTGCAGACCAGCATATAGTAATAAGCAAAAATGAAGAAATTAGTAATATTGAAGTACTTGATTCCAAGGGAAGAGTACAGGAAATAGCACGTATAATAGCTGGCGAAAACCCAACAGCTCAGGCATTGGAGTTTGCTAAAAAGTTAAGGGGTATAGAATGATAGTAGATACACATTGTCACTTGGATGATGATCGTTATATAGATGACCTGGATGAAGTTTTAGATAATGCTAGACAACAAGGTGTTGGAAGGTTCATTATACCTGGGGCAGACCCAAAAAGTTTAGCTAGGGCAGTTGAAATATCTGAAAAGCATAACTCTGTTTATTTTGCAGTTGGTGTTCATCCTTATGATGCAGCTAACTATGACAGAAAGTATTTAGAAAAATTTATAGCTCATTCAAAATGTGTTGCTATAGGTGAATGTGGACTTGATTATTATAGACTTCCTGAAAATGAAGTAGAAATTGAAAAGTATAAAAAAATACAAAAAGAAGTTTTTATAGACCAGATACTTTGGGCAAAAAATCTCAAAAAACCACTTATAGTACATATACGAGATTCAAGTTCAGATTGCCTTGAGTTGTTAT
>DTXE01000037.1 GCA_012962595.1 Syntrophaceae bacterium
TGGAAAATAAAGCTTGATCCAGAAACTGAAAAGGTGATCATCGACCCAAAGGCATTAAGAATTAAACTCACCAAGAACAAGGTTTCTTGAGAGTCCACCTTGCCAAAATTTCCTGTTCAAACCAAACCAGGAAAAGCTGCCCAAAAATCTCCATATTCTGATAACCTAAGCAGTACAGGTATCCGATATCACTAGTGCCCTTTTTTATAAGGGTTTGAAAAAAAATGACTTTTCTGCCTTATGGAAATTCCGGCACAAAAATTGTGTGCTAAGTATATTTATCTCCGAATTCCTAGGAAATGAAAATAATTTTTGTCACCGAATACTTTCCCAGAAGCGCAGAGTGTGAGATAAGAGGAGGTATAGAGGCAAGGTGCTTTTATATTGCTAGGGAACTAGCAAAGAGACATCAGGTTACCATTATTTCCTCCCGAGAACCAGATACTCCAAAGGAGCAAACAATTAATGGAATAAGGATAATTAGGTGTGGGCCCAAGAGCGAGTATCGCCAGACAGGAGGCATAAAGGAGAGACTTCTTTTTATGAAGGAGGCATATAACATTGGGATTAAATTGGATGTAAATTTGGTTGAGGGGACGAATTTTATATCATACTTGCCAGCCTTTTATATTGCTAAGGCTAAGAAAATTCCCAGTATTGCCTGGTATAATGATGTCTGGTTAGGAAAATGGATAAAAAATGTTGGGATATCAGGACTTCTAGGAGAGGTTCTTGAAAGGTTTGTTATATCAAGGGGTTGGTCTTACTTCCTTGCAAATAGCAGGTTTACCTTGAACAATCTACTTAAGGCAGGGATAAAAGAGAATAGGCTTAAATTGATCCCCTGTGGTGTAGATTTAAAAAGGTGTGCTACCATAAATGTAGAGAAAAAAAAGGTACCTACAGTATGTTGTGTCTCGCGTCTTGTCAGATACAAAAAGATAGATGTTTTAATTAAGGCAATCTCCCAAATAAAAAATGAAATACCTCGCATAAAACTTCATATCATTGGAACTGGCCCAGAACTCCGAAACTTGCAAAAAATGGTTAAAAAATTGCATCTGGATGATAATGTGAAATTTCTAGGATTTATACCCAGCCATAATGAGGTTCTAGAGATCATAAAAAAGTCCCATGTATTCTGTTTACCCTCTGTGGTAGAAGGATTTGGAATAGTGATTATTGAGGCTATGGCCTGCTCTACCCCTTATGTCTGTTCAGATATACCTCCTTTAAAAGAGGTCACCTCCGGTGGAATAGGAGGTCTTTTATTTGAAAAGGAGAATGTTACCGATTTGGCCGACAAGACACTACTTTTACTGAGGGATAAAGAAGTCTGCAGAAAATGCACCAGCGAGGGACTTAATCTTGCGAAAAGGTATGACTGGGGAAATATAGCTAGAGAAACAGAGATATTTTATCAAGAGACACTCGGTAGTTTGTGAAATTAGAATATTATGAAAATAGCAATTTTTCACGACTATTTTGGGAATATAGGTGGGGGCGAGAAGGTGGTATTAACTCTCGCTAAGGCCTTTAATGCAGACGTAATTACCACCGATTTAGATAGGGATATAATAGATAGAATGGGTTTCAAGGGTGTAAATTTTATCTCTTTGGGAAGGACAATCAAATTCCCGGTTTTAAAGCAAATTACTGCTTCCTTAAGATTTGCTACTTGCAACTTCTGCAAAGATTATGATTATTTCATCTTCAGCGGAAATTGGGCTCACTATGCCTCAAAGAGACACCACCCCAACCTCTGGTACTGTCATACACCCTTTAGATTCTTCTACGATCTTCATTATCAAATATTGCAGGGGATCGCTCTCCCACAAAGGTGCGTTGCTCGTGTATGGATTTATTTCCATAGGAAATGTGACCAATGTTTTGTAGGTCATGTGGATAACATCGTGACTAACTCAAGAAACACGCAGGGGAGGATTAGGAAGTACTATGGAAGGGATTCGACTATTGCCTATCCACCCATTGACACATCCAAATATGCCTGCAAGGGTTACACAGATTTCTGGCTTTCGATAAATAGATTTTATCCTGAAAAGAGGATAGAACTTCAAGTGGAAACCTTCAGGAGGCTCAAAGGAGAGAAGTTAGTAATCGTCGGTGGATACTCAAAAGGCGACCATGCCAAAAGGCATTTTAGGGAGATCATCAGGGATATACCCAAAAACGTCGAGATGAAGGGAATCATATCGGAGAAGGAGCTTATAGAATTGTACGGAACTTGCAAGGGTTTAATTTGCACCGCATTGGATGAAGACTTTGGGATGACCCCCTTAGAGGCAATGGCATCGGGTAAGCCTGTAGTAGCAGTACGGGAAGGGGGGTATTTGGAGACGGTTATAGATGGGGTTACCGGGAGGCTGGTAGAACCTACTGTACCTGCTATAGTTCAGGGAATTTTAGAAACCTCTGAAGACCCCACTAAATACAAGGAGGCGTGCATAGAAAGGGCCCAAGAATTTGACACCTCCAAATTCATCTCTAAAATGAAAGAAGAGATCTATAAGGGAAAGGGCATCTCTTGAACACGGCCCAAAGAATCGTAAAAAGGTCATGTCAATTCTTGGGGGTCACCTATGAAAATGGCCGTCAAGCAA
>DTXE01000038.1 GCA_012962595.1 Syntrophaceae bacterium
GTTTTTAGACAGGCTCTGTGTCCCTATTTATAAAGTATTTTCGAGATTAGTAGAGAGGAAAGTGCTTAAGGGGTGTTTTTGTTCTTGGCTGCCTTTCTTGTGCTGAGGCGATAAAGTAAAAAACAGCCTATCCAGAGACCAAATAGTGAGCCTAGAAAAGAACCTAGTTCCACCCATTTCTCTAGTCTACTCAGTATGTATCGATATTCTTGGCCTATTGCTGACATAAGAAGCAGGCCCATTCCAATTGCCCATTTCCAGTGATATTTACCCAACCGTTTTTTCGAATCCTTAAAAATTACATATATAAGGGAACCTCCTCCCAAGGTTGTGCCCCAAGATACTATATCAATTGAATTAAACATATCATCTCCATATTTTTAAATTCCATTAAATCTCCTAGTTCACGTGTGTAGCTCTACAATATCTCCTTCTTGGAGTGCATAATCTCTCTGAACCATCAAGCCCTTTAATCCCCTAGGACTCCAGACCCGGGCATACTTTAGTTTCTGTAGAAAGTCTTTGTGTATATACCCTGCTAAGTCCTGAACGGTACTGCCCTTTTCTAAGATAAACGGGGTATTAAGGTCAGGATTCTTTCCCGGGGCCTTAGTATAAACCCTTAATATGTTTAGTCCCTGGTAAAGTCTTATTTTAAGCTCATCCAAGTTATGGCCATCCTTGGCAGATATGGCTACCATAGGTAGCTGCTCTCCCAGTAATTCCTTTAATATTTGAAAATGCTCCCTAGATTTAGGTAGATCCTGTTTGTTACCCACCATAATCGCCTTTTTGTAAGTGATACCCTCTCTAAAGATACTTTCATTGGGTGTGAGTCTAATCTTGAAATTTTGGAGGAGTGTTATAGTCTCTTCTGCTTGAGTTAAAGGATCCTCACTTAAATCCACCACCAGCATAATGAGGTCTCCTCTTCTGATAATATCTAGCAGCCAGGGTTCCATAAAATCTGGAGATAAAGGGGGTGTATCCACCAACTGTATCTGGATGTTTTCAAAATTCAACATACCAGGGGTGGGTCTTCGGGTAGTGAATGGATATTCCGCCACTTCAGGCGAGGCATTGGTAGCGATGTTAATGATTTGGGATTTACCCACATTGGGTGGTCCTACCAATACCACCTGGCCTGCCCCTTCCCTATCTATAGAATACGAAGATGCCCTTTTAGCTGCCTTCTTTTTTTTCTGTTTAAGCTCGTTTCTAAACTTGGCTAACTTCCTTCTTAACTCCCCATGAAGTCTATCTGTGCCCTTGTGTTTGGGCATAATGGTGAGCATTTCTTCTAAGGCATTAATCTTCTGAGAGATAGTCTTTGCTGATCGGTATCTACTCTCAGCCTCAAAATATTGTGGAGGTAGATTAGCTGGCATGAATACCCCTTTATCTATGTGGTAGTTTAGGGGCTGTAAGAACTGGATCAAAAACCAATCTTCGTTTTCCGTTAAGGTAGCCAAAAATAGATTTGCTGCCCATCAGCAACAGACCAATTGACAGAAGAATAAGCACAAAACATGCTACCATTAGGACAAAGTTACACTCAGGTATATATTTGGTTTTAAGCAGGTATATGAGTGATGCAATAGTAGTGGCCATCATAAATGATGCAGGAATCAGGGTAAACCAAGCCCTTTTCCCTCTGCTTATCAGCCAGGCCGATACCGCTGTTAGACTAAGTGCCGCCAAAAGCTGGTTTGCGGAGCCAAAAATGGACCACAGTGATAAAAAGGCACTTTTATAGGCCAGAACAAACATGAACACTACAGATACACCGGTGTTAAATAGGTAAGATCTAAAGATATTTGGTGGATTTTTTAAGAGACACACCCATAGCTCTTCAAGTAGGTAGCGATTGAGCCTGACGGCCGTATCCAATGTGGTGGTAAGGAGACCGGCAAGCGTGATCATTCCATAAATGACGCCCACAAATATAGGGATTCCAAGACCTTGATTGAGTATTCCCCCCATGGCTAGAGAAAATGCCAAGATGGGGTTGGCTCTTACACCTGGAACCTCAGGGAAAACTATATTCAGGTAGGTCTTAAATAGTAACCCGGAACTTATGGCTAGGAGTACGATAATTGCCAGGATTGCCTCAAGAAGCATAGCACCATATCCAATGAGTTTGGCATCGGTTTCCTTTGGTATATTCTTGGATGTGGTACCACCTGCCACCACAGAATGAAAACCTGATATGGCTCCACAGGCTATGATGATAAACAGCATGGGCCACATAGGGCCCAGTTTTTTGATTCCCATGTCTATATTGACCAAAGGTGCAGCCATGTCTGTACCCTTGAAGCCCACACATACTATCCCCAATACAAGCATGACCAATCCACCGTAAAGAACGAAGGAATTTATGAATCCTCTTGGCTGGAGCATAAACCAAATTGGGGTAGCAGCCGCAAGGAATACATAGATACTTAGAAGAACCATCCATACTTCATCCTTTATAATAATGGGATAACTTATTCCAATAAATACCGAGAGGAAGGCGATAGATGAGGCCATGACCACGGCAGTAAGCGAACTTATGCCTTTTTTATAAAGTAAGTATCCTATTAAGGGTGCGCATATAGTAGTGATTACTACAGATGTTGAGGCAACACCACCTATATGACCCATAATTACTCCATCAGGAGAGGTTACAGTTTTAAGGAAAGCCTGGGTGCCATCAAATTTTAGGTCTTTTAAAGAGATGAGCGAACTTAGGGCCGTGGCTGTAATTCCTAGAAATGCCGATGTGAGGAGAAACAGCAGAGCTATAGTAAAGAGGATGAACAGGATGGAAGGAGCTTTTCCCATAGTCCTGCCCGTAATTTCTGGCATGGATTTACCCCTTTCCCTCATGCTCACAAATAGGGATGTAAAATCATGGACTGCTCCAAAGAACACACTTCCCACAAGAATCCAGAGCCAAGCGGGAATGATTCCATAGATAGCTGCTACAATTGGTCCTACAATTGGTCCTCCACCTGCAATGGCTGCAAAGTGATGGGAAAAGACTACCACCGTCTTCCCGGCAACATAGTCTTTTCCATCACTCATGGAAACAGCAGGAGTAGGGTTTTTATCACTGGCATTAAAAAGCCTTTCGATATATCCGGTATAGAATCTATAACCTAGAAAGAAAACCAATAGCGAAGCAGAAAGTGTGACCAGAATATTCATCTCTTGCTTCTCTCCACGTATGCGTAAGCACTGTGATTGTGAATAGACTCAAAATTTTCGGCATCCACGGAGAACCAGGTGATATTGTTATCTGCAGAAAGCTTGCTCGCCACTGTCCTTACCACATCTTCCACAAACATTGGGTTGTCAAAGGCCTTTTCGGTAACATATTTTTCATCTGCACGTTTTAAGACCGAGTATACATCAGAGGATGCAGAATCCTCTACAAGCTTAATAATGTCTTCAATCCACACAAACTTCTTGAATCGCACCCTTACCCTAACCTCACCCCTCTGATTATGAGCACCATGCTCACTTATCTCTTTAGAACAGGGACATACCGTGGTAATAGGTACCATGACTTCCACCATCAGGTCTTTAGTTTTTTTAACAGACCCATAGAGGCAGCATTTATACTCCATAAGACCTTTGGATTTGGATACCGGTGCCTCCTTTTCCATAAAATAGGGAAATTCTATCTCCATATGAGCAGAATCGGCATCCAGGTATTTTTTTAATTCTGTCAGGATGATGGAAAAATTTTTGATATCAATCTGCCCCCGAAATTCATTAAGAATTTCTATAAATCGGCTCATGTGAGTGCCCTTGAATTGGTGGGGTAGATTTACATACATGTTTATACTGGCCACAGTATGTTGACGTCCTCTGGATTTATCCAGAACAGTGATGGGATATTTGATGTTTTTTACCCCCACCTTATCGATGTCTATGTTTCTGGTATCTTTTTGATTCTGGATGTCGACTATCTCTTTACTTTTACTCATGTGCTTGAGTTTAATACATTTCCTGATTATTGTCCATAGGCTTATGCAGCAAAACAGCCTCTTCATTATCCCTTGACAACCCTAAAAATATTACCTAATTATGTAACATTCATGACCTTCAGTCACAAAGAAACATGAA
>DTXE01000039.1 GCA_012962595.1 Syntrophaceae bacterium
AGGTACTGCACTGTGCCAGGTGGTTGCTGGCTTCTCCGTACTTCCCAGAGTGATACGCACGAAGCGCGGTTCGAAACTCCTGGGCCGCTTTTTGCAGCAGCTCTCAGTTTCTTAGGCTTGGGAATTCAACCTCCAACACCTGAGTGGGGGTCAATGCTAAAAGCAGGCATCCCTTATTTGCGTAGTGCACCTTTTTTAACCTTCTTCCCAGGCATCATGATAATGATTACCGTGCTGGCTTTTAATTTTTTAGGTGATGGATTAAGGGATACGTTAGATCCAAGGGCAAAGGAAATGATAATGATGAGAAAATGACCTTATTGAAAATAGAAGACCTGAGGGTTTATTTTAATGCAAGGGGGAGAATTGTAAAAGCAAACAATGGAGTTGATTTAGTGATAGAGGAAAATGAAATTCTGGGCTTAATAGGGGAGACTGGCTGTGGAAAATCAATCTTGGGAAGGGCGATAATGGGATTGCTTTCAGAAATTGCAGAGATTAAGGGAAAAATTCTTTACAGAGGTGAAAATTTATTAAATCTTTCTGAAGACAAAATGAGGCAAATTAGAGGTAAAGAGATAGGTTTGATGCTCCAGAATCCGTCTATCTCACTGAATCCAGTGTTAACTGTTGGAGAGCAGGTAGCAGAAGTTTACCGCTACCATGAGGGCATTGGAAAAGAAGAAGCGAGAAAGAAAGCAGCGGAGACGTTCAAATTGGTTGGCATAGACCCGAAAAGGATGGATGAATATCCACATCAATTTAGCGGTGGAATGAAGCAAAGAGTTACGATTGCCATCGGATTAGCGCTAAATCCCAGAATTTTAATAGCAGATGAACCAACCACAGGCTTGGATTCCTCGATGAAAAAAAAGATTGTAGATCTGATGTCTGAGTTAATCAGAAGCAGGAACATGAGTATGTTGCTAATAACCCATGACCTGGAAGTGGCGAAAAGAATGTGTGACAGAATTGCAGTAATGTATGCAGGCGAACTGTTGGAAATTGCTCCTGTTGAGAAAATTTTATCTGAGCCCAAGCATCCTTACACGCAAGATCTGCTGGACTCACTTCCACGTAGAGGCTTAAAGCCAATACCAGGTGCGAGTCCCAGCCTTACTTCTCTTCCCTCAGGCTGTAGGTTCCATCCGAGGTGCAGATATAAGAGTGATGGGTGTTCAGAAAAACATCCCGATATGATAGAGGTAGAGAGGCTGTCCAACAATCACCCAGCAATCAATAGAAATTATACAATAGTACACACTTCTAAAAAAAACGCTTTCTTTCTAACTCAATGCACATTTATAGACAGAATTTTTTTCAAATAACAAAAACACCACTTAGAAGAACACATAACTCAGTTCCAAGTGGAATAAAACCGAAAAG
This sequence comes from Syntrophaceae bacterium, assembly GCA_012962595.1. Lineage (GTDB taxonomy): Bacteria > Desulfobacterota > DTXE01 > DTXE01 > DTXE01 > DTXE01. Next base: position 1,387 of record DTXE01000039.1, read on the forward strand.
CTTTTATTACGGCATGTATAATTGTTTTTTGGTTATAAAATTAAGGAGATAGAGAGGAATGGCAGTACGAAGTGATAAAATGGGGCAGTCATGGATATTGCCCCCGG